>SKIY01000010.1 GCA_007116205.1 Candidatus Izemoplasma sp.
CTAACAATTGATTCAATGTTTGTTCACGCTCATCATGCCCACCACCAAGTCCAGTTCCACGTTGGCGACCAACAGCATCAATTTCATCAATAAAGATTATACATGGTGCAGTTTGTTTTGCTGTTTTAAACATATCGCGAACACGACTAGCACCGACACCAACAAACATTTCAACAAAATCAGAACCACTAATACTATAAAAAGGAACATCTGCCTCACCGGCTACAGCTCTTGCGAGTAATGTTTTACCAGTACCCGGTGGTCCAATGAGTAAGACGCCTTTTGGTATACGAGCACCAAGTGCCATGTATTTTTTAGGATTTTTCAAAAAGTCGATAATTTCAGATAACTCTTCTTTTTCTTCATTTACACCAGCTACATTTTTAAATGTTGTTGTTTTACCTCGATTTATTTTTGCTTTGCTTTTTCCAAAATCGAAGGCCTTGTTTCCGCCACCACTATTACGTAAAAAGAAACCAATTAAAACGATTATCAGTATAATTGGTAAAAGTAAAATAATGATATTCCAAAAACTATAAGAAGTTCCACTAATATGTTGGTACTCTACATTATTTGCGATTGCAAGTGATCGTATTTCAGATAAAGAACCTTCTGGAATCTCTAAGATAAACTCAGTTCCAGCATCGTACTTACCTTGTACGAAAGTCCCCTCAATAGTGTGAGCACCCTGATTAATATCTCCTGATATTGGTGTGGATACGATAGTATTTACTTCGCCAGTTTCAATATAAGTTATTAATTCACTATATTTAATTTCGACAGGATCTTCTCCTGCGGTTGTAAATATATAGATTGCAGAAAAAACAAAAAGTAAAATCAACATCATTACGATGATGTTTCCAATTCGATTCGTTTTATTCATCTGTGGGTTTGGCGGTCTATTCATTGGTCCTTTTGGAGGTGTTTGATTATTAGCCATGGTATCACTCCTCAGTCATATAAATTTTTGGCTTTAATGTCCCTACATAGGGCAAGTTTCTATATTTTTCTTGATAGTCAAGGCCATACCCAACAACAAAAGCTTTAGGGATGGTTTTTCCAATATATTCTGGAACAAAATCAATAACCCGACCATCAGGTTTATCCATTAATGTTACTACCTTTACTGTTTTAGCCCCGCGGTATTTTAATAGTTCTACCACAGACTGTATGGTTCTACCTGAATCAACAATGTCCTCAGCAATGAGAACGTGTCTATCTTTTACAGGCGCACCTAAATCCATGTCGATTTTTACTTCACCTGTAGATTCCATGCCACCGTGATAACTTGATACGTTCATAAATGCAATTTCAAGATGTATATCTAGTTGTTTTAACAAATCTGCCATAAAAGGAACGCAACCTTTTAAAAGTCCTAAAATAATTGGAAATTTATCGTTGTATTCCTCAGAAATATCTTTTCCGAGTTTTTTGACAATTTCGGCGATTTCATTTTCTGAGATCATCACATTTTCAATATCTCTATCTAACATTTTTCACCTCGTAAATATATAATATTTTTTCTTTTTTCGCTTCGGTTGCTTTACACATTTTTAAAAGAGGAATCCACAGCACTTCCTCATCATTGGCTAGTAAGATTATTGATGCACGTTGACTTGGTGGAATCTTCTTATCAATGAATAAAGATTTAAGCTTTTTTGTACCATAGTTAAGCTTGATTCTATCGCCATCTTGGCGATATCTCAAGTATAATGGAAATACTTTTTCATTATACCATAAACCGCAATAATTTATATATATATGGTCTAATTTTTCATGAGTTACAAGATAACTATGCTCTTCATCAAATTTATAAGTCCCTTCACCAGCTATTGTTATTATGTTGTCTTTTACTTTTGGTGTTTTAATGATTGTGAAAGTATTATATTCCTTTAATAAAGTATAGTCGTCTCCGATTGGGTGTTGTAAAGTTGTTGAATCGCTCATTAATAAGGCTATAAGTGTTTGGATAAGTTTATGACTTGGGTGTTTATAATTAGTTTGTTTTTGTAATAACAATTGTAAGACACGTGTTTTAACTAAAGGATTTAAAAAGTTAAATGCTTCTAGGGTATAGCCGTCATTATAAGTGTCAAGAAACGCTTTTGCCTCTGCGTCGAGCAAAGCATTTAAATCATTGAATTGTTCGATAAACTGATTCAAGGTGTTTTTGATACCGCTATTTTCAGACTCTAAATAGGGAAGTAGTTGATTTCTAATACGGTTTCTAGTGTAGTCTAAGCTTTTATTTGAACTGTCTTCAAAAAACGTAATATTGTTTTCTTTCGCAAAATGTAAAAGGGTATCTTTTGAGACATTTAAGAAAGGATGAATAAAAGTATATCCCGCATCATTTGCGCTATCTTCAATACCTGTAAGTGTTTGAAGGGAATAGCCTTTAATAAAACGCATTAAAAAAGTTTCAAGCTGATCATCGTTATGATGCCCTAAAAATGTTTTATTCGCGTTATACTTCTTTGCTACAGATATAAAGAAAGCACGACGTTTTTTGCGGCTTTCATCTTGAAAGTTACCGGCTATTTTAGAATCGAATACATACCCTTCAAATGGGAGTTTTTTTGAGCTTGCGAGGGACCTAAGGGCTTCATATTCTTGATTGGATTCTAATCTTTGTTTGTGATTTACATGTGCAACTACTATTTTTTTGTGCAAAGCTGAACACACATGAAAAAGCACCATTGAATCAACGCCACCGCTTAAAGCGATGATAATTGGTTCGTTGGGGTTTTCTGGTAGATATTTTTTTATACAATTTTGTAATTCTTTACGCATATAAATCACCTTGCTATTATTATAGCACACAGTCTTTAGAGTAGTTTTAAAAACCTTAATTGAATTCTTAATGATATGGTATAATATATGACAAATAATGTATTATAAAGGAGCGCACATGGAAAATAATGGTAGAAAGCTTGTATTAAATACGAAGAACACTTTATATATTAGCTTAGCATTCTTCTCAATTCTAATGTTTTGGCAAATATACAACTTGTATGGAACGTATTTTATCGACGCAATGTTAGCAGATGTTTATGAAGAAAGATACGAAAGAGCATATATTGTTGGGATTATCATGGCTTTGGATAATTTCTTTGCATTGTTTATGTTACCGATTTTTGGTATATTATCTGATCGTACTAATACAAGATTCGGCAGACGAATACCTTATATTATATTAGGTATGTTTTTTGCTGCTTTAGTATTTCCGCTGATTGCTGTTGCGTATTTACTGAACAGTTTGATTGGTGTTGTGTTAATGATGTTACTGGTTTTAGTTATTATGAATATATACCGAAATCCAGCGATTGCTTTGATGCCTGATGTTACGCCTAAACCATTACGTTCTAAAGCGAATGGATATATTAACTTAATTGGATATATTGGAGCAATTTTGGCAAGTGCACTATTTTTTATCTTCGGTGTGGATGGTGGCATATTAAGTAATCAATTTGATAGTATTGCTTCAAACCAAATTTTTGCTTTAATACCGTTTTTAATTGTATCGGGTGTTATGCTTGTTGCAATGGTTGTTTTATTTATAAACGTTAAGGAAAATAAACTCGTAGAGGCCGCAAAAGACGATATGGATTATGGTGAGAAGCTGAGTTTAACCATCGAAGAAATACAAGAAGATGTGCCGTTAAGCAAAGCGGATAAACGAAATATGATTTTACTTTTAGTTGCAGTATTTTTCTGGTTCGCTGCTTTTAATGCTATTGAAACATTCATTAGTGTTTACTCTTCTGAAGTTTTCGGAGATGAGTTTTGGGCAGGATTAATTACTGCTATTTTGGTTGTATTCGCGATTGTGAGCTTTATTCCTTCTGCCATATTGGCTTCTAAAATAGGTAGAAAATATACAATAACATTAGGGCTAATCGCTTTAGTTTTAGGATTTTTATTGGCGTATTTGATTAACGACATTCACTTGCTATTCTTTGTTGGAATAGCCGTTGCTGGAATAGGATGGGCATTGATTAATGTGAACTCATATCCAATGATGGTTGAAATGTCTCACAAAAATAACGTTGGAAAATATACTGGGTATTATTATACCAGTTCGATGTTAGCACAATCTTTTACACCGATTGTGGCAGGATTGGTTATTTTAGTTAATGAGGTTTATGATGTGTTATTGCCGTATGCTATAGTTTTGAGTATTGCTTCTTTATTGGTATTTATATTTATTAAAGAGAATAAAGATGCGGTTAAAAATATTAAGAAAGGCATCGATGTTTTCGATGTGGATATAGATTAAGGAGGAAACAATTTGAGTAAAGTGATTTTAGCAAGCGGATCACCACGTCGTCAAGAAATGATGAAGCGATTTGGGATTGATTTTATCTGTAAAAGTCCAGATATTCAAGAAAACCTTAATAAAGATTTAGCTGTTGAAGATGCTGTCATAGCTTTAGCAAAAGAAAAAGCATTAGCCATATATAAAAAGTATTCAGATTCCTTAGTTATTGGCTTTGACACGATTGTTGTGCTAGATGATGAAATAATGGGAAAGCCCAAAAATCTCGATGAAGCGATGAATATGCTAACTAGATTGAGCGGGAACACCCATCGAGTTATCACTGGTTGTGCCTTTTTTGATACAGTAGAAGAGATTGCTTTTTATAGCGATGCTTATGTTACTTTTAGTGAGATGACGCAAGATGAAATAGAAGATTATGTTATGCACAACGATGTGTTGGATAAAGCAGGCGCATACGCTATACAAGATGATGCTGCAAAGTATATCGAGCACATTAAAGGGGATTACTACGCAGTCATTGGTTTTCCAATAAATAAAATTTATCAAACGCTAAAAAATAAGAATTGCCTTTAAACAGGTAATTCTTTTATTTTGTTTTAAGTGTACTTTGGTGTAGAATAAATGTATATCAAAAAAAATAGATGCAACCATTAATAAAATAATGATACGATGAATATGTCTCTACGGAGGTTTTTATGTTTAAATTAAAAGTACCAAAAAAACAGCGAGATAAAATTAGAGACAAATTAAAAGTGCCTAATGCTATTGAGTATGACTATGTTTTGACTACGGATAAAGACCTGATCGAAACAGATAAAATCAATATTGTTTTTGATGAGGATAACGTAGACAAAATCGGTAGAATTATGGACTTATTAGTAAAAGGCGAAGATGTTTATATTACCGGCTATAATGAAGTGGGCCAAAAAAATATTGAATCTCGGTATATTCATTATTTTATTATTGAAGATGATGATGTTATTGCGGTTTTAAACAAAGTCAGATTTGTTGTGAAAATGAAGCTTTATGAAGTCGAATCATTACTAGAAGATAAGTACTTTATAAGAGTGAGTAAATATGCTTTAGTTAACATCAATCGTATTGATTATATTAAACCGGCATTAAACTCGAAACTCATATTATTAATGAAAAACGGGGATGAAGTCGAAGTAAATAGACATTATTACAAGTCGTTTAAGGAAACATTAAATATTTAAATAAGGAGGCGCAAGTATGGATACTTTTTTGATATTTCTAGAGTTTTTATTAAATAATGCGCTAATTGTTACAGTTATGACTTTAGCGACCTTTTTAACATTTTATTTAATCCATCGCGCTTATAAAGAATTACGTATTAATTACAAGTTAAGACGATTTCAAAATCATTTGAGAAATTTAACTACTAAGCCGAATCAAAAACGTATAGCGGTTATTTCATTACGTGTTTTTGCTCCAGTAGTTATTGTATTCCTAATTTTACAAGTAACGTTAATGCCATCTCCAGAATACGATTACCATATGACGCAACTTGATAGTGCTCAAGATATAGAGAGTATTCATGAGTATTACCATCAAAAATTTTCAATGCAGATTTCCTTAAGAAGTGCAGCACAAGAGGTTGGGTCAACGACACTTGCAGAAGATAGCATTCAAATCAGCGCTGAACCGATGATGGACACGTTAAAATCGGATGGAGAGTTCATATACTATCTGCATGAAAATGGACTTACGGTGATAACCCCAGAAGACTCAACAAATCCAGTGAATCACAAAATAACAGAGCCCTTTATCGATATTTTAGACTTTTCTCCAAAAGCCTTATATGTTGAAGGTTCTAACATCGTTGTGATTGGTACAGGTAGTCAAAATAATGTCAGTATGTTAGAAGATTTAGATGATGATAACGACATTAACACTTATATCGTAATTTTTGAGAAAAATGAGACGTTCACACTAGAGAACACATACATAGTTAACGGGGAGTTTCTAGATGCACATAAACACGATGCTAATTTATTGGTTACAACAGAACATTCGATTATAGTTGATGAAGGCTTAGATTATAGCTTACCTGAAGTAGAAAATAATGGTTTGGTTCATAAAACGGTGTATTCAGATATTTACTATATTGAAGGGACAAAACCAGAAGTATTTATCAGTATATTGCAAATTGATTTAGACAATAAAACTACAAATCAAAAAGTTATTTATAGCGATAGTGAAAACAGGATATTGTTTTCAGAAGGAGACATATTCTTTGTTTCTGAAAGTTTATTATTTTATGAAGCTACAGAAATGTTTATTATGTCAGAACCGATTGCTAGGGTACGGACAGCTATAACAAAGTTTAGTATTGACAACGGAGAGTTATCATACGACATTACTAAATTAATAAATGGGACAAGCCTTGATAATGTTTCTATCGATGTTACCTTAAATGAGATTCGATTGATAACGATAGATCATTCTTCTAATACCAAGCACCATCTCTATGTTTTAGATTTATATTTGGAGACTAAACATGTTATATATGACTTAGATTTTAATGGTGCTAAAGTTATTGCTTCTACATATTTTGGCCCGCATGTGTATTTTATTACGGATCAGGTTGAGAATAATTTGTATGTCATGGATTACACAGATATAAATACCCCAACATTAACGAATGTTTCTACGATCAAGCAATTTTCGTCGGTGGTAGCTCAATATGATGAATCACATTTAATAGGAATCAAGTATACGAGTATAAACAGCAACAATGGTCCGGTTGATGGACTCCGTATTTCATTATATGATGTGACAAACCCACTAGAACCTGTGGAAATTTTCTTTGAAACTGTTGCGTTAAGTGATTTTGGATACAACCTATCAGATGTGCCCAAAACACAAAAACCATTTATTTTATCAGTTGAGCATAATAAATTGATTCTATCAATAAATACCGGTGAAAATACATCTGGTAATATTCAAGAGGCTGTTTTAGTTTTTGACGTATCATATAATAGTGGCTTCACTGTATCGTCGATAGAAAGCGTACAAGCACCAATTGTTTATGATGCAAATCGTGTTATTATCCTTGATAATCACTTATATATTATTTTCTATGATGATGTACATGTATTTACATTAGAAAACTTTATTAATCCTATTTATCAGTTTAATATTGAATAGTGCATATAAAAACTGCAGAACTTATTTTATAATGAGTTCTGCAGTTTTTTTTATGTTTTGAGAAGCTTTTTATTATGACCAGCAATTAACTATGAAATGGAACCACCTTTAAATATTGAGTTTCCATGGACATCATAGGCTACAAAACAAGGGAATGCTTCCACTTCTAATGCATGAACCGCTTCGGTTCCAAGATCGCTGTACATAATAACTTTGACGGACTTAATTTTACTAGATAATAAAGCACCAGCACCGCCGGTAGCAATCATATAAACAGCATTGTTCGCAATCATTGCTTTTTGGAATGCTTCACTTCTATCTCCTTTACCAATCATCATCTTAACGCCGCGTTCCATAAGTGGCACTGATAAATTATCCATCCGGTAAGAAGACGTGGGTCCACTTGCACCGATAATCTCGCCGGGACGTGCGGGTGTAGGGCCAACATAATATATGATAGCCCCATCAAGACTGAATGCAGGGTTTTGCTCTTTAACAAGACGTTGATGTGCTTGATCTCTTGCAGTAAAAAGTGTACCAGTAATCAAAACTTTATCGCCAGCGCGTAACTTTTTAATATCAGCTGTATTTAAAGGGGGCGTTAAATTAATCATAGTACCACCTCGAGGTGTCTTGCGGAATGACACTGTATATTAATAGCTACTGGTAAAGAAGCAATGTGCATTGGAAATGTGTTTATTTTTACAGCGAGACAAGTGGTTTCGCCACCGACGCCCATAGGACCTACACCCAAAGCGTTGATTTCGGCTAGCAACTCATTTTCAAGTGAACGTATCAAAGGATCATCGCTTGAATCTTCTAAATCTCTTAAAATTGCCTCTTTTGCAAGCATTGCAGACTTCTCAAAGTTTCCACCAATACCGATACCAACAATAATAGGTGGACAAGGTTTACCTCCAGCATCAAAAACAGTATCTAAGACCAGTTTTTTTACACCATCGATTCCATCAGCAGGCGTTAGCATTACGACTTTACTCATATTTTCACTACCCGCACCTTTTGATGCAATTTTAAAAGTAACTTTATCACCCTCCACAAGTTTTGTGTGGATAATTGCGGGTGTATTGTCTTTTGTGTTTTCTCGATTAAAAGGATGTTTTACAACAGATTTTCTTAAATAGCCTTCATCATAAGCCAACCTTACACCAGTGTTTATAGCTTCGTATAGGTTGCCATCAATTCTAACGTCTAATCCATGTTCAACAAAAATAACGGCAACACCGGTATCTTGACAGAGTGGGGCCTTTCTACTTTTAGCGATTTCTTGATTTTGTAATATGTCATCAAGTATGGATTTTGATAAAGTAGAACGTTCTTTATCTTTAGCTTTTTTCAGCATTGTGACCAAAGAATTATCAAGTTCATAATTAATCTTAATTAAAGCATCTTTTATGATTTCTGACACTTTATTTGCATTTATTAAACGCATTTAACCACCTCTTTCAATACAGTAAAAATTATAGCATATAAAGAAAAACATAGATACATCAACGATCAATACAAGAAAAATAATTTATTGAGAAATCACTTGCAACTACATACGGTATTTGATATAATCTACACGTCGTTAAACTTACTATGATGAAAATCATGGCGGAAGGAGCTACAAATATGAAAAAAGACATACATCCAAAATATAACAAGGTTAGTGTTGTTTGTACAACATGTGGAAATACTTTTGAAACAGGATCTGTTTTAAAAGAAGTGCGAGTTGATACTTGTTCAAATTGCCATCCTTTTTATACCGGTAAACAGAAACATGCATCTGCAGACGGACGTGTTGAACGCTTTAACAAACGTTACGGTATGGATAATAAAAAAGAACAGTAACTTTTAGATTTGCCAGAGTCATAACTGTGCTCCTGATTATTTAGATATAATCTAGGAGTACAGTTTTTTTATGTTGATGCCAATTTATGCTTTTTCCTTTAGGTATAAAATTGTATAATGTATTATATACAAAAAGAAAGTTGGGATAATATGGTATTAAATCAAAAAGAAGGTTGGATTGAAGTTATCACGGGCCCAATGTTTGCGGGGAAAACAGAAGAACTATTAAGGAGAATAAAACGATTAGAATATGCCAAAAAAAACATTGTCGTTTTTAAACCGCTTATAGATAATCGTTATGCGGATAGTGATGTGGTTTCACATAATAACAATAAAACGAAATCAGTAAACATTAATACATCTGAAGAAATATTTTTACATATTGATAAAGAAACTGATGTAGTAGCGATAGATGAAGTACAGTTTTTAGACAACAAGACGCCTAAAGTTATTGACCATTTAGCCTCACTTGGAAAACGTGTCATCGTCAGCGGCTTAGATATGGATTTTAGAGGAGAACCATTTTCATTTATGCCAATGTTATTATCTATGGCTGAATACGTTACTAAATTAAGTGCTGTTTGTGTTGAGTGTGGAACGCCAGCAACAAGAACCCAACGTATAATTAACGGAAGACCCGCTAGATACTTAGACCCAATTGTTTTGATTGGTGCGAGTGAATCATATGAAGCGCGGTGTCGCAAATGTCATCGTGTACATCGCAAACCTAAATTATATAAAGGTAAAATTTAATGGCTAATGATGTTCATTTTATGAAGCAAGCACTTATCGAGGCACAAAAAGCATATGATTTAGGAGAAGTACCAATTGGAGCGATCATTGTCATGGATGATAAAATCGTTTCTAGGGGATATAACCTTAGAGAAACCACGCAAAACGTAATAAAACATGCGGAAATTGTGGCTATAGAAAATGCATGTAAGGCAATTGGTTCTTGGCGCTTAGAAAACGCCACAATATATATAACGCAAGAACCTTGTTCAATGTGTGCAGGAGCCATTATACAAGCTAGAATTAGAAAAGTGGTATACGGAACAAAAGATCCTAAAAACGGCGCGCACGAGTCACAATTACGATTGTTTGATATACCATTTAATCACCGAGTAGAAGTTGTTTCTAATATTCTTGCGGAAGAATCTCAAACATTAATTAAAGATTTCTTTAATGCTTTACGAAACAAGAGAAATACGTTATAGTATAATATATTATGTGAGATTTCTTATCCATCATCCTCATCCAATAGATAGTGGCGAATCAGGTCAGGTCGGGAACGAAGCAGCCTTAAGTTTTCTATTTATGTGGGTGGGGATGCTAGATAAGAAATCTTTTTATAAAGGAGTATGAACTGATGTCAAAAAAGCTTATTTTCATGGATTTAGATGGTACGATTATTGATCATAAAACCAATACCATTTTAGAGAGTACTAAAAGAGTGATTAAAAACCTTCAAACCAATGGCCATACAGTTGTTATTGCAACCGGAAGACCGCCCTGTTTATTTTATGATATAGATAAAACACTAAATATTGACACTTATATTGCCGCTAATGGTAGATATGTAAAACATCAAGACAAGGTATTATTGAATGACGCTTTAAATCCTGAAATAGTTAACTTGTTTGTAGAAGAGATGGCCCAAAAAGGGTATGATGTAGGATTTGAAACGGCTGATAAGTATGTTGTAAACACAATAAGTAATGATTTTGTGGAAAAATTTAGTAATCATTTTCATCTACCTTTACCAGAAGTTATTGAAAACTTTCATTTATCCAATGATATTTTACAAATGATATTATTCACGGATGATGATAATCAAATTGAATACTTAAAAAATCGGTATCCAGAGTTAGATTTCAATATATCATGTCCATACGGCATAGACATAAATGCTGTGGGTGGAATGAAAGAAGTAGGCGTTAAATTGCTTACAAAATATTTAGGGTTCCCAATAAAAGATACAATTGCGATTGGTGATGGGCATAACGATATTGGGATGCTAGAGCATGCAAATGTAGGTATCGCTATGGGTAATGCCCCCAAAGCAGTAAAAGATATAGCGGATTATACGACCAAAGATAGTCACCAAGATGGTATTGAATATATCCTAAAAAAGTTAAAATTAGTTTAAGTAGTTAGACGTATTTGCAGTTAATTTTGTCTATTCCTTTACTTGGATATTTATTAGATATAAAATAAGTTATGATTCTAAAAAAGGTGATTAATATGTATGATGTAATTATTGTAGGTGGCGGCCATGCAGGAAGCGAAGCTTCTTTAGCTTCTGCTCGAAAAGGATTGAAAACCTTGCTCCTTACTGGAAATATAGAAAGCATCGCTTCAATGCCTTGCAATCCATCAATTGGTGGACCGGCAAAAGGTATAGTCGTGAGAGAAATAGATGCTTTGGGTGGAGAAATGGCCCTCAATGCTGATATAACGCAAATACAAATGCGCTTGTTAAACCATTCAAAAGGACCTGCTGTAAGAGCACTCCGGGCTCAAAGTGATAAAATTATGTATTCAAAGAGAATTCAAGAGGTGCTCACTAACCAGCCTAACCTAGATATCATTGAAGGGTATGTTGAGCGTCTTTTAATACAAAATGGTACTGTTTACGGCGTTCAGTTAGAGAATAATCAAACCTTTAATAGTAAAAAAGTAATTATTACTACAGGAACATATCTTAATAGTCATGTTTTAGTTGGACATGATAAGATTTCAAGTGGTCCTGATGACGAAAAACCTTCATTAGGGTTAAGTCCACAGTTAAAAGAGCTTGGCTTTAAACTTTTTCGACTGAAAACAGGAACACCTCCTAGAGTCAAAAGAGATTCTATCGATTTTTCAAAAACAGAAATTCATCCTGGGGATCAGGTTCAAAGACAGTTTAACCACTTTGAAAAGACTGACTATGGTGTTGATGATCAATATCCATGCTTTTTGACATATACTACGCCAGAAACACATAAAATAATAAATGATAATTTAGAAAAAAGCGCTATGTTTAGTGGTGTGATTGAAGGTGTGGGTCCTCGATACTGCCCTTCAATTGAAGACAAACTTGTTAGATTTAGCGATAAACCGCGACACCAAATATTTCTTGAACCAGAAGCGAAGTCTTTAGATAGTATTTATATACAGGGGTTTTCAACATCTATGCCTCACGATGTTCAAACAGCAATGGTTAAAAGTTTACCCGGTTTAGAACAAGCCGTTATTACTAAGTTTGCTTATGCAATAGAGTATGACGCTATAGATGCAAGACAGTTATGGCCAACCTTAGAGAGTAAATTGGTAAAAGGTTTATATTTAGCAGGACAAATCAACGGAACTAGCGGGTATGAAGAAGCCGCATGTCAAGGGTTGATGGCTGGGATCAACGCCGCTTCGTCAATATTAGCAGAGAAACCTATAATTTTAAAACGCAATGAAGCTTATATTGGAGTGCTTATAGATGATTTAGTAACTAAAGGGACATTAGAACCATATCGATTATTAACCTCTAGAGCGGAATATAGACTACTACTGAGACATGATAATGCATTGCATCGGCTTATAGATAAAGGCTACCAAGCTGGTCTAGTAAGTGAAAAACGTTATAGTGCTTTTCAAACAAAACTTAAAGAAGCCAATGCATTAATTGAGCTAATGAAAAAAACCTATTTAGTGCCTAATAGTAATACCAATAAAATTATAGAAGAAATAGGCTCTAAAGCAATAAAAACAAAGGTTAGTTTCTATCAGTTATTAAAACGTCCAGAGATTAAAAGTAAACATCTTTTACATTTTGTTGAGAATCTTGAGTATAACGACGAGCAGTTTGAACAAGTAGAGATTCAAGTTAAATATGAAGGATACATAAAAAAAGCCAACCAGCAAGCTGAAAAACTATCAAAAATGGAAGCACAAAAAATACCTACCAATCTAAATTATGATGACATACACAACTTAGCTTTAGAGGCAAAAGAAAAACTTAAAAAAATTCAGCCAATGACATTAGGACAAGCGACAAGAATTAGTGGTGTGAATCCAAGTGATATATCGATTCTTTCAATCTATATTAAAAATCAAGGCACCTAGTAGGGGTGCCTGCTTTTCTTTGTTTAAATGAGCTGACAAATATGATAGAATAATTTTAAGGTGATAAAGTATGAATTATGATTTTAACAACGCAGTAAAGGGTTTAGGGATAGAGCTAAGCGACAGACAAATTGATCAATTCGAGTTGTATTATAAACTTCTAATTGAATGGAACCATAAAATGAATTTAACGGCAATAAAGGAAAAAGATGAAGTTTATGAAAAGCACTTTTACGATTCGCTTTGCTTAACGAAAGCTGTTACCTTAGAAAATCAGCATATATTAGATGTGGGTAGTGGAGCAGGTTTTCCAAGTATACCACTTAAAATTATGTTTCCTCAGTTAGAAGTTACCATTGTAGACTCTCTTAAAAAGAGAATAGATTTTTTAACTATATTAGCTGATAAATTAGATATAAAAATTAACTTACATCACGCTAGGATAGAAACGTTTGAGTTGAAAGGTATATTTGATATAGTAACCGCAAGGGCGGTTGCTCCACTCAATATTTTATCTGAATTATGCATACCCTTTGTAGCTATCAATGGTTTATTTATAGCGATGAAATCCAAGTCACTAGAGTCTGAACTATCTTTATCTAAAAATGCAATAGAAGCCTTAGGTGGAGTGGTTAAAGATACGGTATTTTACAGTTATTCTGGAAATGAACGCAGTTTAATAGTTGTCAAAAAGCAAAAACAAACAGATTCAAGATATCCTAGAAAATATAATAAGATAAAAAAAACGCCTTTATAGAGGTGCTATATGATTACAAATACACATGAGGAATACAATCAGTACGTTAGCCAATATGCGAATATATTAGAAATGAAATACTTAAGGAAAAAAAGTTTATACGTGAGTATTGTTTTACTTATGCTCATGCTTCCAATTACATTAGCGCTTTATAATTATGGGTTTTCATGGACGCATACAAGCGTTTATGCATTCGTTGTCTTAATGATGATATCAACAAATATACTTTTTCTTAAATATCCATCCATATTTAAGAATATTAAACTTGCTATGGTAATAACAACTATGGGTATTTATTTAATCTCTTTAAGTCTTATAATTGATATCCAGTCTCCAAGTGTATTTACAATGCTGTTTGTTGCGTATGCTCTTGTCTCAATTTATCAAGATCGGGCAACGACTTTTTTAAACAACATATCGCTGTTTTTAGTTGGCAATATCATCATCATATTCTATTCTCATATTTTACAAACAATAGATGTTTTAGCAACGCAAATTGTTTATGTGTACTTGTTTTTAATCATTTTCGTGGCTTTGTTATCTATTGCGTTTTCTATACTAATTAAAAGAAAATCCTACTTTTATTATCAAATTGCGAAAATTAAGGAAGATGAAGTAAGAAATTTGCAAATTTTAACGGATTTAAAAGTTAAATATAAACGGAGTGATTTTAACTTTGAAGACTACTATGATAGTATAGATGCTTTTTCGGAGGCGCTTTGTGAAAAGTTAGGAATTACAAATACCTTTAAAGAAAGAATTAGTATTTTAAAACGATTACACATAGAAGATACTGAAGCATTATTGAAAAAGTATCCTAATGATTTTTCTAAACAGATTGAAGAACTAAGTAAAATAAATATAAAAATTAATAGTAAGGTGCATCATTTAATTCTAAAAGCTTCACAAATTACCCAAAAGAGTGATTTATACAAAGAAACGAAATCAGAAAATCAGTTTGCATCTTTCAAACATGTTTATGATGAAAGTTATACTAAAATACTAGCTTTTTCTGTTTTTTATTCAGCACTTAAATCTAATAAGGTATATTTAGACAAGTTATCTGGAGAAGAAATTTTACATTTAATTGATAAACACGATTTCAAACATCTTTTTGATTCTGATATTTTGGATATTTACTTAGATAATTGGCGGCTAATCGACAAAATTTCTTTACAAGAGTTAGAAAAGATGGTGAAGCCATGAGAACATTGATAAGTAAAATAAAAAATAGTGAATTTTTGAGCTCTGGAGAGCTTTTGAAGTTAAAAATATCCTTAGTATTAACTTTCTTGTTTTTATTCGGCATATTAACTATACCTGTTTCTATTATTGGTGAATTTTCACTAGAAATCAGAATATTCTTGCCTTCCATATTTTTGTTTTTATTTATTTTGAGTTTGATATTTCTTGTTACTAATAGACTCCGTACATCAATGCATTCTAGTATATACTCATTCGTAGGCTTAACAATGTACTATACTCTAGGATCAAGTCATTTATATGGTTATCTACTTATTTTCATAACACTAACAATAATCATATTCTACCAAGACATTTATACATACATTATTTATGGAGGGGCATTAACAGTTTACGGAATAATTTATATTCAGACAAACGGTGATGTTTTAATGGGGGTTGAAGCAACGAGCTTGTTAATGTCTAATTTGGTTTATCAGGGATTATTAATAACTTTTTTTGTTATTTTCTTAATACATTTCATATTATCAGAAAGTATATATGACAATCTTAATGATCAGTATTTTAAAACAAAAACCGATATTAAAGCTTATCAAAAAGTTGCCTTAAGATATGATTTAGAATTAGCAGATAGAAATAACGAGAATCAATTATATCACAACGAATCATTTAAAAGTTCAGTAGAAAAAATCAGTCAATTTATTTCGAAAGTACTTGATGTTAATAGTCGAACCATGTACGAGTTTGTTGAGTTTTACTTTTTTCTTTACCGCCAAGATCTTGAAGAAATTAAGCAATCTAAAACCGATAATGTGTTGATTAAAAAATATACAGTTCAGTTAGAAAAGTATATGCTTAATAAACCAACAGAAATGACAGAGATTCTTTATGCTTTTGCAGGTAGATTTAAAACGACATACAAGCAACCGGTTTTAAAAAGATTTAACTATGATATTGACTCGTTAACTAATAATAAAGTAGAACAGCTTATTCTTTTATGTTATATGTATATATACTTGCGTTCAGAGCCTACTCAGTTTGACAAGTGGGGTCGAGTAGAAAGTGTTTTAACCCATGACGAAGTGAAATCGTTGTTCACTTCGAATGAGTTTCGCGGTATA
>SKIY01000133.1 GCA_007116205.1 Candidatus Izemoplasma sp.
AGGGTTACAAGCCGTAGATTATGTGTATTATGAACCTGAAGAAATTGTCACGTTTGACTTTGGACATTATAGTTTAGAAATATTTATTGAAGACGATATGTATTTGGTGCCATTCCACTTAGCAAATTTATTTTTCTCAGGAAGCATGTACGACGTCTATTATAACGGGGATGCTCTTTACGGGTTTGACACGTATCAACGCGGTGATGCTGATGTTCATGAAAAATTACATGATAGCTCACGTGCTGGAGAGTCTATTGCAGAACATAAGCTCCTTGAAACATACAATTATCTTGTGTTTACGATGGATCATTATTACGGATTAAGAAGTGATTATGGTATTGATGATTTTTATGAGTATATAAATATCGAATCAATTACCGCACAAGGTATTAATCATTTTAGTAACACCTATGGTTTCGTGATGGGATTAGATGATTTACATACATCATTTGCCTTATCTGGATTTTATAACCCAGGGTACTCACCAACATTAACTAGAGATGTATTAGGACCGCGCCGAACACAGTATTATGATGTGCGCCAAGGCATTAACAGCGGCGATTCATACAGTTTATTAGGACAATATTTTGATGGTGATTGGGACCAATATGATGCTCGCGAACCAATGCATCTTGAGTATTATGAAAATGAAACGATTGCACGTATTCGTTTCTATGGATTTGATACAGATACACCAGATTTATTTAAAGAAGCATTAGATGAAATTGCAGCTAAAGGTACCGTTACTGATGTTATTGTCGATTTATCAATGAATACTGGTGGTATTGTTGGAACAATGTGGCAAACACTTGGGTATTTAACAGATGCACAAATAGCATCACATAATATCAATCAAGGTGATGGCTCTAGTTCAACGTACTGGTATGAAACTGAAATGGAAGCCTATGACTTTGAATGGTATGTGATGACATCACAAATGACATATAGTGCTGCGAACATGTTCGCACAGCACGTTAAAGAGCTTGGTGCAGCTACACTTATCGGACAACGTTCACAAGGTGGTGCCGCTTCAATTACAACGAATATTTTACCAACCGGGTTAATCATTATGATGAGTTCAAACAACGTTTCTGCGAACGAAAATCATGAAAGTATTGAACTTGGTATCGAAGTTGATTACCCACTAGCAAACAATCGTTTCAATAGTGAAACCCATATTGTTGCATTGATTGAACAAATTAAAGCTGATAAAGCAGAAACTGAGTAAATTTCAAAAAAAATTGTCTTCCGTTTGGAAGACAATTTTTTTATTCACAAAGGGTAGTAGGTATCGTTAATGAAGTGCTATTAACATTATCAATTCTAATTTCATGTCGATGTCTAACTTCATTTGCGATAAAGGTAATCACAATTTCTAGTGCGTCCTCATGGACAGTTATTTTATAAGATTCAAATGCACCTTGGGCACTAACATAGTTTCTAAATGTAGTGTAATAATCCTCTTTTAAGGTTAAAACATTATCATCAAAATTAAACCAACTTGGTTCAACTTGGGTTGGAATCATTGCCCGACGAGATGATTGCACGGCAAACATGTTCCAAGCGCTTTGATCCGTTTCGACAATATCAAAACAATCATTACCTAAATCGCGTTCATACCAGGTGAATTCTTCATTTGACTGTTGCATATAAATTTCTGCACTGTCATCGCCAAAATCAAACTGAGTATATAACATATTTGAAGTGCGTTTAAAGACGCGTGTTTCTTTATGCGCATTGCCTTGATAAATTTCAATTGTATCCGTATAATTTTGCCCGGTGTGGACAGTATTAATCCATGCGTTCAATGCATCCATTAATCCATCTAAACGGTATATAGCCCGAATTGTTAAGTCTTCGCGAACCACATGTACGCTGTGACTCCACCCGATAAACGTATACCCATCTCTGGTTGGAACCGCTGGGGCTGTTGCGTGTTCACCATCTTCAACCTTCTCAGTTTTAAGTTCGTTTCCCGCATGATCGATAAAGGTTACAGTATGTAGATCATCACCGCAGGCTAGAAGTGTTAAACTCGTTAATAAAAGTATCATTAATGTCATTAGTTTTTTCATTAAGTATCACCCTTTCTTGTTTCATTAAAACTATTGTATCATAAATGTTGTTAAACTAAAGTGGCTTACAGAAATTTTATACTAAAAAACAGTAACTATTCGTCACTGTTTTTTGGTAAAACATTCACATACCGAATTTTTGTTGCGATGTTTCCACTTTCATCTTCAGCACGATAAGTAATAATATACTCCCCAGCAACATCTGTATTAACAGATCCTTGTACCGTCAAGTGAATATTTTCTTTACTATTGTCGGTGACACTAACGCCACTGTCTTCCCAAGTGTCTCCCACATAGATAGTGTCGATACCTGGGTTCAAGGTGATTTGTGGAGCCTCTTCATCAACCACATCAACCATTCTTGTTGCTTGAATAACAGTATTGCGATAGCTGGCTTGATAGACAATTTTATACGTGCCAACTTTGGTAATATCGATAGTATTTTCAATTATTGTCACACGCCGGTCGTTTCCTTCTATAGTTGCAGTTGCACCTGCATCGTTAAAAGTTGAGTTGACTTGTACCGTATCAACACCAGGGTTTATATGGATTTCAAAGGTATCAATGTCGTAATCAGTACAAGCGGTTAAGGTAAACATAACCATCAACACTAATAGTAAACTACGCCACATAACCATCATCCTCTCGCTTAATAACAGGTCCGATATAACGCATTTCGGAAGTTTGATGAGGTAGCACGTGAACAATACGCGTCCGCTCAACTGTTATGTCTTGGTAGTTAACTCGATAATAAATCGTATATCTTCCAGGGGTTGAAACATCAACTTCTCCAATAATTTCAAGCGTACCTTTACTAACGGTAGCACCAGCTTCAACATACTGTCCATCTTGCCAAATGGTTGCAATCCCTGGGTTGAGTGTAATTTCAGGCATTTCGTTATCAAGCACATGAACAATACGCGTAAGCGTATAATACACAGTCCCATTATAAAGCACATCATACGTAATAACATATCGTCCAGGAACATTAACATCGACAGCCCCACGAACCTGATACGCTAGTGCTTCATTGTGTTTAATGATCCCAACGTCTGTCCAGTCCTCACCAATATTTATGGTGTCCTTAGCGCGATTCAACGCAACCACATCAGGATTAAACGTTTTTTTGTAATTAGGCGATAACACCATATCCTCACCAACTTGGTCAAAATTGTGATCCCAACCAAGAAAGTCATAAGTAAACATATTGTTTTCAGGATGAACCAACGCTTCAGGCACGATTGCTGCGTCGCCACCTAAAACCGTTTGCTCATCAATAATAGCACCACTATAATCTTTGAAAATAACACTGTAAGTGTGTTGGTAGGTTTTAGCATACAACACAGTGTTTTCTTCAATTGGTTGATTGGTGTATGGCGTGCTAAATGTATCATCTAAATACCATCCAAGAAAATCATGTCCAATAATTTCAAGATCAAGTGCGGTTGCACTTTCACCAACTTCAATGCGTTCAAATGATATTAAGTCCTCATTAAAGTAGTATGAGACATTATAAAGTGTTTCAGCAAATCGCGCATAAAGTGTTGTATCTTGCGTTATAACTGTATTTTGATATCGAATCGTAAGGGCTTCATCGATGTACCAGCCCATAAATGTATGATTTTCTTTCTCTGGCGTTTCGAACTCAGGCACGGTTCCAAATGGAACTTCATGGGTTGCAATAAGCGTATCATCAATACGTAAATCAACTAAATATATCTCTGGTTCAAATCGTAAATAAAGTTCTAAATCATCAGTGATTACGTTATCATCAAAAGGCTCTGTAAAATCTTCATCTAGATAAAACCCTTCAAACTGATATCCCGTTTTATCTTCTGGAATAATATCAAAATAGTCACCAGATTCTATCGTATAAACTTCGTAAACTTCATCTTCAAACAATAAAGTAACTGTATAGTAAACAACAGGTTCAAAATAGCCATATAAATTTAAGTCCTCATAAACAGGACCGGCTTCATAACGCGTTTCAAATGTTTCATCGATATACCATCCAAAGAAAGTATGATTATCTTTTTCAGGCAACGCAGCTTCAAAAACTTCGCCATAATCAACATAAATGGTTTCAATGGATTCATTGGTAATACTCAGAAAAACCGTTAATACTGCAGGTTCATACCGAGGATATACTGTTAAATCTTCATAGATAGGTAAGTCTTGATCAAAGACGGTTGTGAATGATGTATCTAAGTACCAATCAATAAATACTAAATCTTCATAGACCGGAGCATCTGGAACAGTTGAAAGTGCTCCATCTTCGATAAACTGGGTTTCGAGTATCGTATCTGTATTGGTTTTAAAATCAACGCGGTTTAAGTTTGGCGTAATCGCATCAAAGGCATTTGCAATTCCTGCACCATGAAAATCACTGATTGGATTAAACTGACTGTTTAAAAGTCGGAAAACGCCTTCATCATAATCTATATGCGCATCTGAACTTAGAATTAAAGCTAAAACAGCACTAATGTAAGGGGCCGCAAATGAGGTTCCATTTGCATAGCTATATGTACTAGACAGACTCGTTGTTAAAATATCACTACCAGGAGCTGCAATCGTAATAGTCTCACCATAGTTTGAAAAATATGAGCGCGTTTGATTACTATTGACACTTCCAACTGAAATAACATTACTATATCCAGCAGGATAAAAAACATCATCATTATTATCATTACCAGCTGCAGCAACGACGTAGACACCTTGATTAACTGCATAATCTATTGCGGTTTCCATTAACTGATTGGTGTGGTAACCACCCAAAGATAAATTAATGATATCTGCGCCGTTTTCAACGGCATAATAAATGCCATCGATAATTGCACTATCTCTATAAACATCGGCATCCTCATTATTTGCTTTAATAATAAGCATTTCAACAGTTGGTGCAGCGCCTGCAATACCAACTGAATTATCCTTTTCTGCACCTATAACCCCAGCAACCAATGTACCATGGCCATGGTCATCAATCACATGATGCAACCCAATCTCATCGGTCACGGCATTATAAGATGCGTCAGAGAGATTATGCTGAAATTCTTCATGATAGATGTCGATACCAGTATCAATAATCGCAACCGTAATAAGTGCGTCGCCTGTGGTAATATCCCAAGCATCAAAAATGCCAAGCATCGCTAATGCATATTGTTCATTAATATAGTAGTCATTCGTTTGTCTTTGCGGTCTTCCTACCATCGTTGAAGTAGAAGTATTATTGAACACAAAACCTGCTTCTATAAGTTTATGTATATTTGCATCATCATTAATGGTGTAGGTCGCAATGCCAAAACGGCTCAAGTTTACAAACTCAATATCATATAATTTATCCAAATGTTGTGCTTCTTCAAGATTTTGAACAGAAATAATTACTTCATTAGGATAAGATTCAAAGGTGTTTTCGTCATGCGAAAAAGATGCTGAAAACAGCATAATTAGCAGTGTAAAAAGCGTTAAAACGATGACTTTTCGCATCTGAACCCCTCGCATTCTTGCATCTTATATATAGTATACAAAATAAAGCGCTATTTTATTGGGTTTAATTTGTTAAATATATTATAACGCATTATGTAAAAATTGTCATACGATTCGTAACGTCTTTGACAAAGTGCGCTTACCATGGTTTAATGATAATAGATTAGAAAGGATGGAGAGTTATGGAGGCGTTTAAAACGTATTTAATTGATGTGTTTGCGTCGTATTTTAATTTAGCAGACCCAGTTGCAGAACTGTTAGTGGTCCTTACTACGATTATCGCGTTAATATTTATAGGGATTGTTGTGTATGTAATTATTAGAAATTCGATCCACCGATATTTTATCAAGCGCAAAGGGGATGCTCGCGGTAAAACATTAGCCAATTTAATAAGTAGTACATTGAAAGTATTTATTATATTTATCGTCACACTGGCTATTATTGCAGAACTTGGCTTTGCGATAACCCCAATTTTAGCTGCGGCTGGGATTTTAGGGCTCGCAATTGGATTTGGCTCGCAGCATTTAGTGAGTGATATGGTTGCTGGTTTTTTCCTTATTGTCGATAGCGCTTATAATCTCAATGAAACGATTGAAGTCGACGGCTTTAAAGGTAAGGTTGTTGCGATGAACTTACGCATTACTCGAATTGAAAATTGGATGGGGTCTGTTTTAATCATTAATAATGGAAGCATTAAAAAGTTAATTAACTGGTCTAGAAATAATACAACAGCGGTGGTTGACTTTGGTGTTGCTTATGAGACGGATTTATCACAAATTAGTAGTATTATGCCAGCATTTTTAGAGAAGCTACAAACAACTTATGAAGATATTGTTGAACTTCCTAATTTTTTAGGGGTTACTGATTTAGCGGATTCCAGCATCAATTTACGGATTGTAGCGAAGACTAAAACTGGTAATCACTTTGCGATTGAACGTAAAATACGACAAGAATTAGTTGCATTACTCAATGAACACAATATCGAGATTCCATTTCCACAAATTGTGGTATCAAAAAAGGCATCGTCAGCATTATAAACTGCAGCAATTGCTGCAGTTTTTATTATCGAAGTTATCTGGAAATTTAATTGTATTTTTTGTCCGATAAGCTATAATTATAACGAGAGCATAAAGGATGTGGTTGTAATGCATGCACACGATAAACTATACAAAACATATATTGAAATACTAAAAAGCGAGTTGCTCACTGCAACAGGCTGTACAGAGCCGAGCACGATTGCACTAGCCGCTGCTAAGGTGCGCGATGTATTAGAGGGGTTACCTGAACGTATTGAGGTATCTGTGAGCGAACCGATTTTAAAGAATGCTAAAAGCGTTGTTGTACCAAACACCAATAACCTAAAAGGTATTCGCGCAGCAACAGCGGCGGGCATTATTATTGGCGATGCCACTAAAGAACTTGATGTGTTGTCGGAAGTTAGTGAGACTTCTAATCAAGATATCCTGCGCTACCTTAATGCCACACCGATACAGTTAAAGCCGATTGAATCTGAATATATATTTGATGTGGACATGGTTGCTTATAAAGGTAGTGATAATGCGCGCATTCGTATTATAAACTCACATACTAATGTAGTGTTGATTGAGAAAAATAACGCGGTGTTGTTTAGAAAAGATTATATTGGTGATGTCATCGGGAATACACCAGATAAACAATTATTAACGGTGGAAGCCATTGTTCAGTTTGCGAATTGTGTTGAAATTGATGATGTGAAAAGTGTATTGGACCGTCAAATCACTAATAATTCTGCCATTGCAGCGGTGGGATTACTTAAAGATTATGGCGCAAATATTGGATCCGTGTTGATGAAAACCTATGGTAATGATATTAAAAATATCGCTAAAGCCAAAGCTGCAGCGGCATCGGATGCAAGAATGAGTGGTAGCGAACTGCCAGTCACCATTGTTTCTGGCAGTGGAAATCAAGGGTTAACCGCATCTATTCCTGTCATTGAATATGCACGTTTTTTGAAGGTGTCTGATGAAAAACTATATCGTGCTTTAGTGGTATCGAATTTAGTAAGTATTCATCAAAAAACGGGTGTAGGTCCGTTATCTGCTTATTGTGGGGCAGTATTTGCAGGGGCCGGCGCGGGTGCAGGCATTGCTTATTTACAAGATGGTGGTTTTGAAGCAGTTGCACATACAATTGTAAATGCCTTAGCAATCATCTCAGGTATGATTTGTGATGGTGCTAAGCCTTCATGTGCCGCAAAAATTGC
Source organism: Candidatus Izemoplasma sp. (assembly GCA_007116205.1). Taxonomy (GTDB): domain Bacteria; phylum Bacillota_I; class Bacilli_A; order Izemoplasmatales; family Izemoplasmataceae; genus SLQR01. The sequence continues at coordinate 7,804 of SKIY01000133.1, forward strand.
TGCGAGTGTTGATGCTGGTATTTTAGGTTATATGATGTATCTTGAAAAACAGGAGTTTTTAGGTGGTGATGGCATCATTGCTAAAGGTGTTGAAAATACCATTGCCAATGTAAACCGCTTAGCACGTGATGGCATGAAAATAACAGATAAAGAGATTGTGAAAATAATGTCTCAAGATGAGTAAAAAAACACCTCATTAAGCAGTCAAAACTGCTTAGTGAGGTGTTTTTGGATGTTGTGGTCTAATTAGATTTAAAATGGTTAGCAAAATAACTGCACCAATGATTGCGATAATTGTTCCTGTAAAAGACCATCTACGCAGTGTTCCAAAGCCCATTTCTCTAGCAATAAAACCACCGATTGCACTTCCAAAGATGCCCACCGCAATATTTGTTAGACATCCCATTTCGTGATCATTTTTGGTAATTATGCTCGCAATCCATCCAACAAACGCACCAAAAATCATCCAACTGATAAATATAAACATATTGTCCTCCTTGTCTACTTACTATTAATTGTAAATGATTCTTTAAAAAACTTAAATAGGTAATTATGAATTTATTTGATGTAAGTGAATTCATTTACGTATTCATGGCTATTTATGATACACTATTGATGGATACTATAATAGAAAGAGTGATAGTTATGTTCGATATGTTTTTAACAACACTTCCTGCAACGATTGGAACGATTGGGATTATTTTAACCTTGATTTTAGTGTTTGTTTTACACCGATATTTTATTGAGTTGAATAAAGAGAATATTAAATCAAGAAGTATTGTTTTACTTTATGGGTTACTTTTTGTGATGATTGCATTGGCAATTGTGGGGATATTAACGCTTTGGGGTTATGATGTGACTGATTTTATAAGTAGCATTTTTGTTGGTGCTGAAGATATTATAGAAGCAAGCGTTTCACGTATTGTTGGAACATTAATCACGATTTTTGTAGCGTTAGTTGTGTTTAAAATTGGTAGAATTGCACTATACAAGTTAGGCAGTAGCACCGGAAGCAATCAACGCCGTAAAAATACCATCGCAAAAATTACTTTGAGCATTTTAAAATACATTGTTGTTATTGTTGCTTTATTAGCGGTTTTATCAGTGTGGGGCGTTAATGTTGCACCAGCATTGGCAGGCCTTGGGATTTTGGGGCTAGTTATAGGTTTGGGTGCACAAAAGTTTATTAATGATTTAATTAGCGGGTTTTTTATTGTTTTCGAACACCATTTTGATGTCGGTGATTGGATAGAAATTAATGGCTTTATGGGTGAAGTAATCGATATCGGACTAAAAACCACTAAAGTTAAAAACTTTAAAGGTGAGATTCGGATATTCAATAACGGAAGCATTGATCCGGTCTCGAATTTCTCTCGGACGGAATCACTCGCAGTGGTTGAATTTGGTATTTCTTATAAAGAAGATATTGCTAAGACAATAGCGGTATTACAAGAAGCGTTACCGAAAATGAAAGATGAGTTTGATAATATGGTGGAAGCACCAAGAATTTTGGGTGTTACTGATCTTGCAAGTAGTAGTGTTAATATTCGCGCAGTAGTAAAAGTACAAAGTATGACTCAGTGGGGTGTTGAGCGTGCATTACGTCAACGCATTAAAGAGATTCTTGTTGAAAACAATATCGAAATTCCTTTCCCACAAGTTGTTGTTCACAACGCTCAAAAGTCATAAACATCAAGTATACGGAGGAAAACAGCTGAGGCTGTATTTGAATTATGAGTCTATTAGAAATGTCATCCATAACATTTAGTTATAGCGATGAACAGTTATATAATCATGCAAATATGCGGTTTTTTGAAGGTGAACACGCGGTTTTAGTTGGCGCAAACGGGTCAGGCAAGTCTACCTTACTTAAACTGTTAAACCAGGAGTTAAGTCCTGATAGTGGAACGATTGAATGGCTACCGACATTAACTATTGGGTATTTAGACCAGTATGCGGAGTTACCTAAACAAATGTTGGTTGAAACGTATTTATACACCGTTTTCGCAGATTTGTTTGCGAAAGAAAAACAGATGGAACAGCTCTATACACAAAGCGCAACTGCGCATGGAGAAAAACAAATTAAGTTGATGAACCGTGCGGCTATATTAGGAGAAGAACTACTTGATAGTCCCTTTTATGGCATCAAGTCTAAAGTGGGTGATATCATTCACGGACTCGGGTTATCGATGGACATTTTACAAAAACCTTTTAAGCAGTTATCTGGTGGGATGCGCGCTAAAATTATTTTAGGGAAGTTATTGCTCGAAGAAGCTGATGTATTATTACTCGATGAGCCAACGAACTTTTTAGATGTTCGTCACATTGAATGGCTTAGTAAGTTTCTTCAAAACTATCAAAAAGCGTTTATCGTTGTATCGCATCATGAAGGATTTTTAAAAGCGATTGCTAAGACAGTTTTTGCCATAGAAAGCAAAGAAATTGTGCGCTATAAAGGGGACTTTGCGTTTTATTTAAAGGAACGCGAGTTGCGGCAACTTCAACATAAAAAAGCGTATATTTCCCAACAGAAATATATCGAACGCACGGAGCAGTTTATAGCGAAAAATATTACACGTGCAACCACCACAAAACGGGCACAAAGCCGCAGAAAAATGTTGAAAAAACTAGATAAACTAGAAGCACCAAGAAAAGACCATACTTACCATTTTGCGTTTCCTTTTTCTAAAACAACCGGCCGCGATGTATTAAAATGTGATGCACTAGAAATTGGATACGATGAGCCCCTTGTTGAACCATTAACGTTCACCATAATGAAAGAAGACAAAGTGGTCATAACCGGTAAAAACGGCATTGGAAAAACCACTTTAATGAAAACAATACTGAATCAATTAGACCCTATCTCTGGATCATATGAGTGGATTGATACGGCACAAATAGCGTATTTTGAACAAGAATCATCAATGGAAAAAGAAACAACGCCTTTTACGATTATTCACAATCGCTACCCGCATTTCACAAAACGAGATATTATGGCTTTACTTGGTGGACACGGAATCAGTTTTGATATGGCGAGCAGACCATATCATTCACTTTCTGGGGGAGAACAAACAAAAGTTCGTTTAGCGTTATTAAGACATCAAAAAGGTAATGTATTAATCATTGATGAGCCTACAAACCATTTAGACCAAGCGGCAAAGGACGCTTTAAAAAGCGCCTTGATTGATTATCAAGGGACACTCATATTGGTGTCCCATGAAAAAGCGTTTTATGAAGATATTTGTGATTATGAAATAAGTTTATATACTGAATAGGAGGCAATGATGCAAAAATCAATTGGACAGTTATTTTTAGAAGCAACTAAATATCAAAACATGGACAAAACAAGTCAACAAAAATCAGCGCCACAACCACCGCTTGAAAGCGCGTGTGAAGGCAAACGGATTCCACTACCAAGCATTGATTTAGCTGAAAACACAGATTCCTTTAATGCGCTTGCTTATGAGCGACGAAGCGTCCGTACATATGCCGATTCACCGCTTTCGTTAAAGGCGTTAACTTATTTACTTTATATGACGCAAGGTATTAAACAAAAAACCGATAAAATTACTTTACGAACGGTCCCTTCAGCAGGCGCAAGACATGCAATAGATACCTATTTACTAATCAATAACGTTGAGACGTTAACGCCTGGATTATATCGGTATATGGCACTAGAAGATGCCTTAGTAAAAATAGATGTTCAGGAAAACATCCAAACACAACTTGAAGCTGCCTGTTTAGGCCAAAAAATGATTTCTAGTAGTGCAGTTACTTTTTTCTGGGTTGCAGATATTTATCGGATGACGTATCGTTATGGGGAACGCGGATATCGGTTTTTACATTTAGATGCCGGTCATATCTGCCAAAATTTGTACTTAGCCGCAGAAGCCATCAACGCGGGAACCTGTGCTGTAGCAGCCTTTGATGATGATAAAGTCAATAGTGTTTTAGGACTCAAGTTGGATGAACAGTTCACGATATATATAGCGCCAGTAGGGATGAAAAAACGTACGCCATAGTTACATACCTGTAGCTTGCAGTAAACCCTTGCAAAACGCAGTAGTATTTAGTATCATATAGTGTATGTAAATAACTAACGGAGGCAAACACATGAACGATAGCATCAAAAATAACACAGAACGCGCTGATCAAGAAGAAGCAGTACGTCGTAAAGACCGTCAAACGGTGTACGGTGATTTTTACCGACGTCGTGAGACTAGAGATCAGTGGGAAAAAAAGATGCACCCAATCCCGAGTTTAATTATTAATATTTTTATGTTGTTTGCCACATTTGTTCTTAGTTTTTGGTTACCAGTGTTTGGGCTTGCGGCTTGGTTAATTTATAGAGATGTTCGTCAAGGCCATGGACATTACGCTTTAGCAGGGTTTGTAATTGGAACTGTGTTATGGACACTAAATGTATTCTTTAACTTTTTACATTCATTTTTAATATATAACTAAAAAAAGGTCACACTTTTTTAAAAGTACGACCTTTTTTATTTAAGCAAAAACAGTGACTTTTTTGTATAAAATAACTGTAATTAAATCAATAATCCAAAGCAATGCCCAGCCAATAAGAATCCAAATAATTCCTGCGATAATCATCGCCAAATCGTTTTTATCAATGCCTTTAGCAATACGGTAAATACCATATGCAATGCCATCAATAAATGGTAATGCGAGAACCAATTTCAAAATCCAAGGTAAATTATCAAATGCTTTTACAATGTCTTTCATTAAATCGCCTCCTATAGGATAATCATATCACAGATTAATGGAAATGGACATTAAATGATACAATATATCTACATGGATTGAGTTACGATGTTTTAATCCATTTTAAATTATTTTTCGACTTAAGTAATTCTTTAAAAGGTGATTGTATTTAATAGATATTTTAAACATATAAATATGAACTTATGCTTTGCTTTTAGTCGATAATTTGGTAAAATTCTAGCAATGAGGAGTGGTAAAATGTTGGTCTTGATTGGTGCGAGTGCTAGTGGTAAAACGGAAATAGCGAAACGTTTAATTGCTAATTATGGCTTTAAGAAGATGATTACTTATACAACAAGAGAAAAGCGTAAAGGAGAGATTGATGGACTTGATTACCATTTTGTTAGCGAGGCTGAGTTCGAAGCAAAAGCAAAGGAAAACCAGTTTTTAGAAACAACGCAGTACCACAATAATTACTACGGAACGGCTTTTAAAGACGCTCAGAAAAACAGTGTTGTTATTGTCGATATACCAGGTGCTAACCACATATATGAGCAACTCAACAAAACGGTTATGATTATTTATGTAGAAACACCGGAACATTTAAGAAAAGCCCGTATGCTTGAACGAGGGGATGCATTACCGACCGTTGTTGAGCGGTTAAAAACGGATGCGATCCATTTTAATCCCAACCACCTAAAACAAATTGATGCTGTTATTAAAAATGATGCTGTGCCACTTGAAGCTTTAACTGAACAAATTGCTACACTGTATAAAACCCATATGAGTACATCGTGAGATGTACTTTTCTTATGATGAAATATAGATTTACTTTGTTATAATATAAGAGAAGGTGGTGTTAAAATTGAAAATTGTTCACCCAAAAACAATGATGCAAATGGATCAATACACTATTGAAAAAGAAAAAATCACTTCACTAACATTAATGCAACGGGCAGGGAATGCTTTGTTTAACGCTTTTATTCAGTCGATGAACCCTAACAAGGCTACAGAGAAAATTGTGGTTTTATGTGGACCAGGAAACAATGGCGGGGATGCGCTTGTCATCGCAGATTTATTAGCAAAACAACAATATACAGTAACCGTGTTAATGCTTTTTTCTGAAGATAAACTCAGTGAAGAAACACAAAGTATGTTTGATGCGATAAAAGCGCATGTTCGTGTAATTCCTGTAAATAATGATTTCAATAAGGCGATTAAAACACTAATCGATGAATCACATTTTATTATTGATGGTATGTTTGGTATCGGCCATCTGCGGTTAATTCAAGGTACTTTAAAAGAAGTGATTGCTTATGTTAACGCAACGCGCGCTAAAGTGGTTAGCATTGATATCCCCTCTGGACTTGATGCAACAACAGGATTGGTAAGAGGAACTGCGATAAAAGCGGATCTTACATTGGTCGTGCAAGCCTTAAAATTAGGTAATTTATTGCATCAAGGATTAGATTATTCAAGGCAAAATTTGATTGTCGATGCGGGGATTGATACATCCTTAAACACCACGCAATATGAACAATTATTAAGTGATACGTATAAAAACACCCTTCCAAAAAGAGCCCATTTTTCTCATAAATATCAATACGGTAATATTTTGGTGATTGGTGGGCATGTAACGATGCCTGGTGCGCCCCAACTTGCAGCACTTGCGGCATTGAGAAGTGGATGTGGGTTGGTTTCATTAGGCGTGCGCGCTCAGGAGCGTAACTATTTTATGAGCACACCGTATGAAGTTTTAGTGCATACTTATGAGACTGATGTTAAACATTTATTGGCTAAAAAAACAGCATATATATTTGGGCCCGGTTTAGGCAATGACACATCAAACACTAATATTTTAAATGGTTTATTAAATGATGACATCCCTATTGTAATTGATGGAGATGGTATTAAAGCTTTAAAAGATGTTACGACTTATAATGCGGGTAAAACGATTGTAATGACACCGCATATTGGAGAGTTAGCAGCGTTTCTTGGTAAAGACACTAAGGCCATTTTGGAAAACACCGTAGAAGTATTACGCACGCTGACGAAAAAGCATCCGTTTTGGGTTGTTTTAAAAGGTCCGTGCACACTAATTGCGCATCAAGGTACAATAACTTTTATTCAAGCCGGCAATCCTGGGCTTGCGAAAGCGGGGAGTGGCGATGTTTTAAGCGGTGTAATTGGTGCTTTTTTAAGTCGAGATATTTCAGTTTTAAAAGCTTTATCACTGGCCGTATTGATTCATGGTTCAGCGGCGGATTTGGCACAGGTTGCGGATGGAGAAGATGGCTATTTAGCAACGGATGTCATTGAGTATATTCCGCAAGCTTTAGCTTTTTATAAATCCTCTAAATACACGTAGATATTGGATTTCTTATGGATTTGAAGGTATCGTTATGATATAATAAATTTAATATACTTAATACCATTAAGCCCCCAGTGAAGCATCTTAGTACACGTTTTTCACAAAAGGTGGCTATATTATGATAGAAGGTATTATCCTTGCTGCCGGCTATGCTAGCCGAGTGGGCAAAAACAAAATGCTTTTAATGTATGAAGGCAAAACGTTGATCGACCATGTTATTGAAACGATGAAAAAGCATGTCGACCATGTTTTTGTTGTGACCGGGCATTATCATGATGCCATCTTAAAAGCATGTAAAAATATCGAAAATGTAACAATACTATATAACCGGCATTATGCACAGGGAATGTTTTCATCTGTTCGCTTAGGTGTGTCTCACACCAAAGGCGATATGATGATTGTTCCAGGTGATATGCCGGTTATTTTTTCATCTACATATGCGGTTTTAACAAGGAGTGAATGTGATATTGCTGTGCCGGTTTATAACGGTATTAGAGGACACCCTATATTGATTAAAAAGCAACTACGAAAAGCTTTATTAGCGATGCCAAAAGATGGTAATTTAAAGCAATTTAGAGATCGATATGACGTGGATTGGATTTCTGTTGATGACCCAGGGTGTGTCGTTGACATTGATACGATTAAAGACTATCAGCGTTTACCTAAACGCAAAAGGAGTGAACTGTGTGAAGATTAATCATTTGCACCAAGCAAAATCGTTCGATGAAGTTTTAAAGATCGTAAAGGAATCTCAAAACCATGCTGTTATTGGTGGAGGGGCTTGGTTAAAAAGATTACCAAGGAAAATTGACAAAGCGATTCTTTTAGACCAATTGGCACTGGATTATATCAAGGAGCATGATGCGTATATTGCAGTTGGAAGTATGACGACTTTACAATCGGTTGTAGATGCGCGCTGCTTGCAAGAAATAGGCTCCGGCTTACTATCTAATGCAACCGCACAGGTTATGGGAGTTGCTTTACGAAACATTGCCACAATCGGTGGCAGCGTTGTTGGACGTTATGGTTTTTCTGATATTATTCCACCGTTACTTGCACTAGATGCAAAGCTCATATTTCATGAGCTTGGTGAAATAACATTGGAAAAATATCTTCAGCAAAAAGGGAAAACGTCTGATCTTTTATTAGAAGTTCAAATTCCTAAAAAAAATAAAATAGGGTATTTTAAAAAAATATCAAATACCCCACTTGATTTTTCTATCTTAAACATTACGATAAGTAAGCATGACCACAACATCTGCATCATCCTAGGCGCTCGGCCTGGCGGTGCGGCTTTTGCACGTGAAGCGATGCAGTATTTATCTCAAGTGGATCAATTAACAAAAACGCATTTAAAGAAAGCAACGCAACTGGTTTTAGATGAAGTCGCGTTTGCGAGTAATACCGCAGCATCACAGCAATATC
>SKIY01000042.1 GCA_007116205.1 Candidatus Izemoplasma sp.
AACGACACGGTTGACGGCCTTTTTAAAGGTACGGATTTTTTCAACGTTTTCAACTTTGCCTTCTTTACTAATATGTAGTAATGGTTTTATTTTTAACATACTGCCCATAAAGCCTTGCGCATTTGATAAGCGACCGTTTTTAACTAAATAGGCCAACGTATCGACCGCAAAATAAATGTGGTTATTATCACGAATATGGGTAAGGGTTTCTAGTATTGTTTCAATGCGGGCATTTTTTGAAGCTAAACGGGCCGCTTCTAAGGCCATTTTCGCTTGTGGAAAAGCGACAGATTTTGAATCGAAGACATGGACATTCAATCCTTCAACGCGTTCACCTGCGACTTGCGCAGCGCCATAGATACCACTCATATGTGAGCTAATGGTCACCACGATTAAATCGGTGTATCCGTCTTTCTTCATCGCTTCATAAATATCTACCATGGATTGTGTTGAAGGTTGTGAGGTTTTTGGAAAAATGGTTTTATCTGCTTTGATGCGTTTATAAAAAGCTTCCGCAGTTAACTCTTCGTGATCAATAAATTCCTCGTCTCCTAAATGGATCATTGAGCGCATAATAGGAATGTGGTATTTGTGATCAAAATAATCTAAACAAGCATTGGTATCTGTAACGACTCCGATTTTTTGTGCCATTATTTTTCCTCTCCTAAATCATAGTTTCTCGCTAAAATGAACAATAGATCACTTAAGCGATTTAAGTATTGTCTTGGTTTGTCTAAATCGTCACGTTTATAGTGATTAATAAAGCGTACAGCAGTTCTTTCTGCGCGTCTTGCGATGGCGCGTGCAAGATCAAAATAAGCATTATTTAGTGTTGCGTCGCTGCCAGGGAGGACAAACCGTGGTTCGAGTGGGTTAGCTTCTAAAAAGGCAGCTTCTTCTTTTTCTAATGCTTCGATGTCTTCGGCTTGTATTTTTGTGAGGTTTTCAAATCGCTCTACGTTTGCGGCTTTATTGGTTGCGATTAAAGTATTGATGGTTTGTAGTCTTTGTTGAATGGTTTTAATGAATTCATACTTTGTGTAGTGATATGTTAATCCGAGTTGACTGCTTAGTTCGTCGATAGTTCCTAGTGTTTCAAATAAAATATCATCTTTAGTATATGTTTCATTTGAATAGTTTTTTGAAGTGCCTGAGTCACCTTGTTTTGTTGATATTTGTTGATAATCTTTAATAATCATCTAAAAACCTCCTTATTTTTTAAATGCTTTTAAGCGCATAATTGATAATGTAATAAATAATGTAATCCAAAATAAACTAAATAGTAACAGTATGAGCGGTGTTAACTCAAAACTTCCAATTTCAATGCGAATCCCTAACATAAATGATTCGGTTTCACGGCGGACGGTGTTTTCTTGAAATAGTAAATCAAGCGCTTCATTCATATATACAAGACGGAACAAGCTTGCCATTTGTAAGGTTGGGAACAATGCCATGATATAGCGAGTAGCGGTTGGTAGACTCCCAACGACAACGTATAATCCGGCTAAAAACCCGATTAAGGTTCCCACTAAAGTACTTAGGGTTCCGTGACTATTTGCTGTTTTAATAAAGGTAACGACATAGAAAAACAAGCTACTAAAAAGCGTCGTCGATAAGATAATAAGCAGCAATAGTTGGATGTTCGTTATAAGTGGTAAAAATGTTTGGACGCTTATAAACATATAGACTTGTCCAAGGATTAAATTGATGATGCCTAATACACTACCAATAATAATCGCTGCAACTAAGTAGCTTATGACTATTTTACTGCGGGCAATCGGTGCAACGTAAAAATCATTGATGGCGTTGGTTTCTCTGTCGGTCACCATGACCCCTAAAAAGCCAAGCGGAACGGTTACGGTTGCGACCATTAATACGCCTGAAAAAATCCAACCGTTAATCATATATTGGCCTTCCGTTGTATCTGTGACTGTGCCAAAGGCGTTGCGGAAAAAGACCATAAAAAGTACTAAAATAATAATGACGGATAAAAACGAAAAGAATACAGCCCAACGATCGCGGAGGTATATTTTTAAATGTCGTTTAATCAATGCAAAGATCATCATAAAGTTTCCTCCAATCGTTCACCAGTAATATTTAAGAAAACATCATCCATACTTGCTTTAACAATTTCAAAGGTTTCTATCGCGTCTTTATAGGTTTTTACAATCTCGATCCCTTGAAAAGGGTTTTTTAAATCGATATGCATGGTTTGATTGACAAGTCGAAATGGTATTTTGTCGCGTTTTAACAGGTCTTTAAGCGTTGCTTTCGGAACGATTTTTAGGGTGTCTTTGGCATATTGAATGCGTAAATTTTCTGCAGAATCTTCAGCGCGAATAACCCCTTCGTGCAAGATGATAACGTGATCTGCATCTAAAACTTCTTCCATATAATGGGTCGTTAATAAAATTGTCATTTTTGTGGCTTCTTTTAGTTTTAAAATGAGTTCCCAAAGCCCCTTACGGCTTTTTGGGTCTAGTCCTGTGGTTGGTTCATCAAGCATTAGGATGCGCGGACTGTGCAAAAGTGCTCTAGCGATATCTGCTTTACGGCGTTGTCCGCCTGATAGATGCCGGATTCGTTGATTGGCAAACGATTGAAACTGGATTAAACGATCGAGTGTTTCTACCCGTTTAAGGTATTCAGCTTTTGTCATCTTATATAATGCGGCCCGTAGTTCTAAGTTTTCCATAACAGTTAAGTCTTTATCTAAGGTGTTGTATTGAAATACGACGCCAAGGTGTTTTCTAATGGCGTCATCATCGGTATCAAGTTCATATCCGTTGATTTTAATGGTGCCTTGATCTTTTCCAAGTAAGGTTGATAGTATTTCGATAGTGGTACTTTTTCCAGCCCCATTAGGACCTAATAGTGCAAAAAATGCGTTTTCTTTAACTTTAAAACTAATGTTTTTGACAGCGTGGACATTTCCGTAGTGCTTTGATAAATTGGATACTTCAATAATTGCCATAAAATCCTCCTAAATAATTGGGGTAAATATACTTAATAAACCTTCAAATAAGCGTTTAATAATAAACCGTTTTTGCCATGTTTCAGAATCAATTTGTGTTGAATCTTGCTTATCTTGAATGAATTGATCGACGATGGTTTCTACTGCGTTGCCAGTAAATAAAGCAGTGATTTCAAAGTCAATTAATGCGCTGCGATTATCGAGGTTATAGCTCCCCACTGAAGCGATTTTATCATCGATAACCAAAATTTTAGCGTGGCTAAAGCCTTTTGTATATCGGTACACGTTAATCCCGTGTTCTAGCAAGGTAGTAGCATAAAACAACGTGACTTTATAAACGAGGTATTTATCCGGGGTGCCTGGAATGATGACCTCAACGTTAACACCTGAGCGTTTGGCTACAATTAGGGCTGTGAGGGTTTCTTGATCAATCGCCATGTAAGGTGTCATAATGCGTATCGATTTTTTCGCAGTCATAATCATTTTTAAGTAAACATTGCGAATATGTGCTTCGTGAGAATCAGGACCAGATTGTAATATTTGTGTGACGCCTTGATGGGACACATTGGTATCTGGGTAGTAGAAATCATCATCGATGAATTGATTGGTATTGTAGTAATAGTCTTTAAAGAAGACACAGGTGAGTGACCGAACTGCTTGGCCTCGCAGTTTGACTTGCGTATCCCGAAAATAGTAATCGTAATCGATGGTATTATCATATTCATCGGCGAGGTTCATCCCACCGGTATAGCCGATTTCACCATCGATAACGACAATTTTACGGTGATTTCTAAAGTTGATTCTGGTGTTAAAAAACGGGAAATAGATTTTGTCATTTATGATTAAATCAATTTTTGAGCGTTTTAGTTTTTTTAAATATTTGCGGCGGATTCTTGAACTGCCGAGTGCATCAATTATTACCTTTACCTTTACGTTTTCTTCGGCTTTTGTGATGAGCAAATCGAGAATTTCTTTGCCGCGTTGATCGCTTCGAACGATGAAAAACTCCATTAAAATAAATTTTTCAGCGTTTTCGATTTCTTTAATTAAGTCTGGGTAAAAAGCTTCGCCATTTTTTAAAACACTAATTGCGGTATCATTAACAAACGGTTGGTGATAAGAAATGCGGTGGGAAGCTTGAAATATATGTGTTAAATCTTTATCATCTGTATCGATATCAATCGTACCTTGATGGGCACGCAGTTCTTTTGTGATATACGAATCATCGTGCATTAAAGGCCGTTTGCGGTACCGTAAGCTGTGTTTGAAGCTTCGACCAAATGTTAAAAATAACGTAATTCCGATAATCGGCTCAAACGCTAACAAAAGCAACCACGGAAGCTTTTGTGATGGGGCTTCACTTCGCAAGGTAACCCCAATCCATATTAAAACCACAACCCCGACAAAAAGGGTTCGTGTTGTGAACCCTATAATTGGCGATAGATCAGTGATACGCGCGACGAAGTTATAAAGTACTTCGAAGGCGAATCGCATAGCAATCGCGATGAAGATTAGTAATAATACCAGTAAAATTTTACGAATATTTTTTTCCATGAGGCCCTCTAGTTGTTATTTGTCTTCGAATGTCGGTATTTCAATGGTGCCTTCAATCATGTTGGTAGTATCGTTTATATGTTTTTCATTATAGTGTTTGATTGGATCTGTTTTA
>SKIY01000090.1 GCA_007116205.1 Candidatus Izemoplasma sp.
AAAGCATGTTGAATATAACCCTTGGGAAGATTTAAAAGCACGTGTTGGCGATGAGGTTTCAGGAGTCGTTAAAGAACTTCAAGACCGCGGCGCTTTAGTTGAAGTCAATGGCGTTAATGCGTTTTTACCAATTGGTGAAATTAGTGATAAACATATTGTCAATGTTAGTGAAGTTCTTAGTGAAGAAGATGTTATTAACGGGATTATTCTTAAATTCGATAAGCGTAATTGGCAAATGGTTATTAGTAAAAAAGCCTTTGATGAAAAACAAGTACGCAACGAATATAAAAAACATTTACGCAGCGAGAACAAAGCTGATCAATCTCAAACACTCGGAGAGTTGTTTGCGGATAAACTAAAAGAATTTAAGTAGGATGTGCTGAGATGTTACCATCTATTGCGATTGTTGGAAGACCAAATGTCGGTAAAAGTATGCTGTTTAACAGAATTATTGGTGAACGCATGTCAATTACCGATGAAACCCCCGGCTTAACTCGAGACCGTTTGTATGCTAAAGCGGAATGGTTAGGGCGGTATTTCAACGTGATCGATACGGGTGGTATTGATTTCGATGATGCACCATTTATACACGAAATAAAAAATCAAGCTGAAATCGCTATTGAAGAAGCTGATGTGATTGTATTTGTGGTCGATATTACGGCAGGGATTACTGAGGCGGATGCGTATATTGCACGTATTCTTTATAAAGCGAATAAACCTGTGGTACTGGTGGCGAATAAAGCAGATAATCTTGAGTTAACCGATAATTTATACGAGTTTTATTCATTAGGGGTTGGCGATCCTTTACCAGTGAGTAGTATTCATGGTATTGGTATGGGCGATATGTTAGATGTTGTCGTTAAAGCGTTGCCTGAGGTTACAGTTGAACCATATGATCCTGATACAGTTAAGATGTGTTTAATTGGAAGACCGAATGTTGGTAAAAGCTCACTCATGAATGCATTGCTTGGTGAAAACCGTGTTATTGTTAGTGAAATTGCTGGGACAACACGAGATTCGATTGATTCACAGTTTGAAGTTGATGAACAGAAGTATGTTGTTATTGATACCGCGGGGTTACGTAAACGTGGTAAGGTGTATGAAAATGCTGAGAAATATAGTGTTTTAAGAGCGATGAGTGCGATTGAACGCAGTGATGTATGTTTAATATTAATCGATGCTGAAACAGGTATTATTGAACAAGATAAAAAAATTGCTGGGTATGCAGATGAAGCGTTTAAAGCGGTTGTAATTGTTGTTAATAAATGGGACATGGTCGCGAAAGACACAAGAACGATGAACCGATGGGAAGAAAGTATTCGTGCCCATTTTCAGTATTTATCACATGCACCAGTTATCTTTTTATCGGCGAAAACGAAAGCGCGGTTGCATACGTTGCTACCGGTTGTACGCGATGTGTTTGAGTCGTATACGAAAAAGGTTAAAACCAGTGTACTAAATGATGTTTTAAGTGATGCTGTTGCAATGAATCCACCAAAAACGCATCAAGGTGGTATTATTAAGGTGTATTATGCAACACAGGTGGGCACAAGACCACCAGCATTTATTTTGTTTGTGAACAATACAGAATGGTTACATTTTAGTTACGAACGGTATCTGAAAAACAAGCTTCGTGAAGCGTTTGGTTTTCAAGGTACACCGATTAAAATCTTATTAAGAAAGCGTGATTAATATGAGAATTACTGTTATTGGTGGGGGTTCTTGGGGTCTTGCTTTGTCTAAGGTATTAGCGGATAATAACCATGACGTTTTAGTATATGACATCAATGAAAAAATTGTTGAAAAAATAAATACATTACATATATGTCTACAGCTTAATGAAGATATTCCTGAGTCAATTCGGGCGACGTCTAATATGGCTGAGGCGGTGGCTTTTTCTGAAATTGTTTTATTTGTGGTACCAACGAAGGTTTTACGGCCTGCGATTACTTCAATGCTTCCGCATTTAAAAGATAAAAAAATCTTTATTAATGCGGCTAAAGGGATTGAGCCGGAAACATTTAAACGCGTTTCTGAAATATTTGAAGAAATGATTCCTAAAAAGCATTTTAAAGGGTTTGTCGCGTTGAGTGGTCCATCGCATGCAGAGGAAGTGATTAAAGGGATGACGACTTTGATTACGAGTGCGTCTAATGATGAATCACTTGCTTGCTTTGTACAAGGACTATTCCATAACTCGGATTATTTCCGTGTTTACTCAAGCACTGATTTAATCGGTGTTGAACTTGGGGGCGCTTTGAAAAATATTTTTGCTTTAGCAAGTGGATTATTGAGAGGACAAGGGCTTGGCGATAATGCAAGTGCTGCTTTAATGACCCGAGGCTTAGTAGAAATGGGTAAAATTTATGAATATTTCGGCGCTTCAAAGGAATCTTTGATGGGATTGACAGGAATTGGTGATTTAATCGTTACGTGTACTTCGCCACACTCAAGAAACTATCAAGCGGGTTATAAAATTGGTAAAGGAAAAGATTTAAACGAGACACTTGATTCCATGACAATGGTTGTTGAGGGGATTAGAACATGCGAAGCAGCCTATCATTTAGCGGAAAAAGAGGATTTAGATACACCGATTATTCGCGCGATCTATGATGTGGTGTTTAATCGTGTACATCCACAAACAGCATATGAAAAGTTACTTTCAAGAGATCAAAAAGCTGAGTAAAACCATACAAAAAGCCTTGATAAAGGCTTTTTTTTAATGCTTTTCAGTTAAATTCCTTGCATTGCATGTTTTTAGTTGCTATAATGAGCTTAGTTAAAACAAATAAAGGAGGTAGAATCATGAACAAAACACAATTAGTTGCAAGAATTGCAGATGTTTCTGGACTTACAAAAAAGGATGCTGAGGCAGCATTAAATGCTACTTTGTCTACTATTCAAGAAGCGTTATCATCTAATGAAAAAGTTGTGTTGACTGGTTTTGGGACATTCGAGGTAAGGGATCGTAAGCCACGTGTAGGGCATAACCCTAGAACTAACGAGCCGATTCACATTCCTGCCCAAAAATCACCAGCCTTCAAAGCAGGTAAAGTTTTAAAAGATGCAGTAAGATAGTAAATGATAAAAAAATGCCACCTAAAACGTGGTATTTTTTTTATCCATATGGTACCCTTTTAGTAAGGGATGGTGGCACGTATGGAAATTTCACAAAGCATCATTAAAGCGTTAAAAAACGAACAGGTTGAAGCGTTAAAAAAACTTTCAGATGAAATACTTCAAGAGGCACAAGATGACAAAGGTCAAAACGTGCTTTTTTACGCGGTTCGACAAAAATCATATGAGTGTTTAAAGCATTTATTAACGCGACACGTTGATGTTAATAAAAAAAATAAATACGGTGAAACACCACTGCATATTGCGGCATATTTAGGGGATGCACATATGGCAGAACTGTTACTTGATGCTCAAGCTTCAATCGATCAGCAAAACAAGCGATTACAAACCCCGCTAATGCTTGCGGCGCAAAAAGGGGATTTAAGAACCGTAAGCCTTTTAAATAAACGTGGCGCATCGCATACGCTTGTGGATTATGAGGGGTGTCATGCATTGATGTATGCAGTTAAAAGTAAAAAAATTAAAGTCGTTGATTATTTGATTGATGTGGGATCACCGATTCATCTATTAAACGATAAAAAAGAATCTTTGATGCACATTGTAAGTGCATATGGTCTGCCGAGTATTTTTGAGCGATTGTATGAATTAGGTGTGAACCCATTTCAACGAAATATTTACCAACAAACCCCACTCCATTATGCCGTGTTAGAACCAATGGAGCTGTTGCTTGATCGATTGATTGAGATCGGGTTAAACAGCTACGACAAAGATTATTTTGGCGAATCACCCTACGATCGTGCTGAACTTCATGGGTATGAAAGTGCGTTGTTAAAGTTCACGCGTTTAAAAAATAATCCATCACATCAAGCGCGCATTAAACGGTATCCTTTACATCAAGCACTTCGGTTTAATCGATTTGAAGAAGCGATGGCTTGTATGGAGACCCAAGATATTAATGAAAAAGATGATTTTGAAAACACACCGCTTTTTTATGCATTAATGTTAAAAGATCAGTTTTTAATTGAATCGTTGCTTAAAAAAGGCGCTAATACAGAAGATATTGATCGATTTCATAAAGATGCATTTTTCTATGCGATTGTTGAGAAAAACAGTGGATGGATTAAGTGTCTTTTAAAACATGCAACCCCATCTCAAGATGCACAGATGCTTTTAGAAGTGATGAATGATGAAACATTATATACGTTATTCAAAAAATAAAGGACGCTAAATTGCGTCCTTTGTTCTTAAAAGATGTTTAGTGCGATCACGCTCACTGCTAAAATGTTCCAAAGCGCATGAATGATGATAGGGACATAAATGTTTTTACCGGATAGATAGTAAACAAACCCTAAACTCGTTCCCATTGCGAGATACGGTAACAATACTAAATAATTGGTAGGTTCTGATAGTAAATGAATAAAACCAAAGAAGAAGGAACTAATGAGTATTGCCGCAACGGTATTAAACTTGCGTTCAAAAATACCGTAGACGCCTTTTCGAAATACGAGTTCTTCAACGACTGGTGCACAAATAATCGCTATAAACGCTACGCCTAAAAA
>SKIY01000057.1 GCA_007116205.1 Candidatus Izemoplasma sp.
AGGGATGGAAATTAAAATAAATTCTCCGCGTGCACAAAACGCCAGAAAAGCGATTGTAGAAATGATTTTAGCAAATCATGATGCCAGTTGTACTGCATGTGTTCGTAATATGAACTGTGAATTGCAGCACTTATCAGACAGTTTAGGTATTGTTAAGAACCGCTTTGAGTCTATTTTAGAATTAAAAGCCCATGATACATCAAGTCCATCGTTAGAACGTAATCCAAATCGATGTATAAAATGTGGACGGTGTATTGACGCTTGTAAAACCATCCAAGATATTTCTGTATTAGATATCGTTGGACGCGGACATGAGATAGAAGTCTCTCCAGCGTATAATAAGGCATTAAAAGATGTTTTTTGTACTTACTGCGGACAATGTGCTACGGTTTGTCCGGTGGGTGCGATCATGGAAAAAGACGATACTGAAAAAGTGTGGCAAGCCATTGATGATGCTTCTAAACATGTCGTTGTTCAAGTCGCGCCAGCTATTCGTGTATCGCTTGGAGAAGAGTTAGATATGCCACTTGGAAGTATTGTAACAGGTAAAATTGTTGCTGCGCTTAAAATGTTAGGCTTCACAAAAGTTTTTGATACGAACTTTACGGCAGATTTAACGATTATAGAAGAAGGTCATGAATTGATTAACCGTTTAAAAAATAACGGAAAAACACCACTAATTACGTCTTGTTGTCCGGGATGGGTACGGTATGCAGAACATAAGTATCCTGATTTGTTGGACAATTTATCTACATGTAAATCGCCACAGCAAATGTTTGGTGCATTGGCAAAAACTTATTACACAAAACGTGAAAATCTTGATCCAAAAGATGTTTTTGTCGTTTCTATTATGCCATGTACAGCGAAAAAGTATGAAGCAGGGCGAGTAGAAATGTCTGTGAATGGGGAAGACCCAGATGTCGATGCAGTATTAACAACACGGGAACTCGCAAAAATGATTAAACAAATGGGGATTGATTTTGATAATTTACGCGAGCAAAAATTTGATAAACCAGACGAAGTTACCAGTGGAGCAGCAGCAATCTTTGGTGCAACCGGTGGTGTTATGGAAGCGGCATTACGTTCAGTAAAAGAAATTCTTGAAGACAAACCCCTAGAAAATTTAGATTTTGATAAGGTTCGAGGATATGAAGGGATTCGTGAAGCAGAAGTGACGATTAAAGGAGAAACGTTACATGTTGCTGTCGCACACACCTTAGCCAATGCAAAAATATTAGCAAATGATATTAGAGAAGGAAAGTCAAAATATGCTTTCATCGAAGTTATGGCTTGTCCTGGTGGCTGTGTAGGTGGTGGTGGGCAACCATACGGCACGACACGTGCGAAACAACGCGAGCGGATTCATTCAATTTATCAAGTCGATCGTTTAATGAAAATTAGAAAATCACATGATAACGCTGCGGTATCAAATCTATACAGTACATATTTAGGAGACCCATCAGGTGAACTTGCGCATAAATTGTTACATACAAAGTACACCAAACGGCAATAAGTAAAAATGATTCACTATCTTTACGGTAGTGAATCATTTTTTTACGCGAATTAGCGCTTGAATACCATTTATTTAATCTTTAGAAAACGCCTGTACAAGACGTTTATAACGCATCTTTTGAGATGCTTTTAAAAGGAATGCAAATAATCCTTTCATTATTGTGTATATGTGTTATAATTAGCAAGCTTGTTTAATGCAAGTGCACACATAAATAGCGAAAATCATCTACGCTGTTATGCAGCGTTTTTTAATGATTAGTAAAAAAGGAGCAACACTATGACGTTTGAAACACTAGATTTACATCCCACGATTATCAAAATATTAAGAAAAGTCGGATATCAAGATATGACAGATATCCAACAAGAAGCCATCCCACATCTTTTAGAGTACAAAGATATGCTTGGGAGCGCTCAAACAGGAACGGGTAAAACGGCAGCATATGCTTTGCCTATAATTGATCATATAATGCGACAACCTGATAGCGGTAAAAAACGGCTTCCAAAAGCGTTGGTTTTAGCACCAACAAGAGAACTGGCTTTACAAATAAAAGAAAGCTTTGACAAATATACCCGCGGTTTACAAATCCGTATCGGTGTTGTCTATGGTGGCGTTGCTAAACGCAATCAAATTATGAAAGTTAAACGCGGTTTAGATATTTTAATCGCAACACCAGGTCGTTTAATTGATTTATATACCATGCGTGTTATTAAGCTTGATATGATCCAGCACTTTGTTTTAGACGAAGCGGATCAAATGTTAGATATGGGCTTTATTGACGATGTTAAAAAGATTGAAAAATACTTACCAAAAGCTAGACAAACCATGCTGTTTTCAGCAACGCTTAGTCAATCAATATTAGCATTATCTAAAGATATCTTAAAAACCCCAGTGAAAATTGAAATCACACCACAACACACTCCAGTAGAAGCAATCAATCAATCAGTTTGTTTTGTCTCACATCAAAACAAAGCACGGCTTTTAGAAGACGTGCTAGGGCATGAAAGTGTCACATCAGCGCTAATTTTCGTGAGAACAAAAGTACGGGCTGAACAATTGACAAAACAATTATCAACACAAGGGTTTAAAACGGAAGCATTACATGGAGACCGCAGTCAAAGACAACGCCAAGATGCCTTAAGAAACTTTAAAAGCAATCAAGTAGATATTCTTGTCGCAACAGATGTTGCTGCGAGAGGATTAGATATTAATGCTTTAAGCCATGTAATCAATTATGATGTCCCTGAATCACCAGAAGCATACATTCATAGAATTGGACGTACTGCTAGAGCGGGGGCTGTTGGTCATGCGATTACGTTTTGTGCAAAACAAGAATCCCATTTAATCAAAGCCATCCAAAATCATATTGATCAAAAATTACCAGTTAATGCAGAACATGATTATGTAGAAAAAAGTACTGGTAAACAAAAAGCACCGCAAAAACCAAAACAAAGATCACAACAACGTTCACAGCAAAAACCACAACAAAAATACAAACAAAAAGCAAAAAGTAATAACGCAGATAAACCCTTCTATTACAAACAAGCAAAACGTAAAAGAAGAACATATAATAAAGTTAAACCTGCATGAGTAAAGGACAAATCAATCTGATTTGTCCTTTTTTTATTGATTTATACTAGAACCTTGCATATAATACTATTAGGGGGAATGTGTAAAAATACGCACATTTTGGTGCGTTTTTTATATAAAAAATAAGGAGGATTTATGAAAAAATTATGTAGTCTTTTTGTTGTAGGGATATTTTTAGTTGTTTTAACTGCTTGTAATGGCGATGATACAAGTGAGTCTTTAGAGGTATCAGATGCACTTTTACAAGCAAATATTGATGAGATTGATTATCAACCACAACGCATCATCGATGAAATTGTCGAACATGAAACATTGAATGATTATGCTGTTGTGAATAGTAATTATGCTAATCGAGGGGTTTTAGTTGTTGAAAATTCGAATGCCCACATTGGGTTGTACTCACTTATTCATGGTGAGTTGATTGTTGATTTCGACAACGACATTATAAATGTTACATTTCAGATGAACAGTTACGTGGGAGTTTATTCTGTAATTCATTATAATGATGGCTCTTTAAAGGTTGTCGATGTGAATGGTACCGTGATTGTTGATCGTAATCAATATACGTACTATAATATCGGTGTTATGCGCCTTTCAAGCGTAGATGAAGAAGGTGACACAGTATACGAGTATATTGAATACGTTGAGTATTTGTTATCAGGAGAGTTACAACATCAAAGTATAGAGTACTTAATAAACACTGCGACATATGAACGAACAGTGGTTACGGATCTCGATAGATCCTTGTATGAAGAAGGCGACTTCTTCGATGCAGGTGAAGCACCGAAGCAAGACTTAACAGAATGGGGACTTGAGAACCACTATTTAATGGTGAGACATCCTATGGCATATGTATATAATGCTGAAGATGATTCCCTTGTAAGTAGTTTTATGATTCCATCTAATACTTATCGCCAGACTTTTTTCGGTGGGGTTTTGCTTTATCAAACAAGACAAATAGTAGGTGACTCAAATCTACCATATACCTACACGCAAAATAATAATCAATATCTATTGCTAACGTATATTATTGATTTAGAAACAGGTAGTCAAAAACGTATCGACTTTCCTTACTTGATTGAGAGTATTACTGAGTTTAAAGATGAAGATGGCATTTTTAATTATGCACGTGCCAAGCTTTTCGAGATTGCAGACAAGCATTTGATAAACAACTATATGTATGAGTATATCATTAATAGTGAGGGTGAAACTGTCGCAGACATATCGGCCTTTAACCTCTCGGTAAAACGGAGATTAAATAGTGAAACTATACTCGATACATGGACACGTGAATTTTACGATAATTCGATGAATTTAATTTTTACCTTACCAGCATCCTCAGTTTCCTATATTTATTCAGAAGAAGTAATGGTTTACCGTCACAATAATCTATATGGGATATTAGATTATCAAGGTGTTGTCCGTGTGCCGTTTAACTTCACGAGTTTATCGAGTCATTTTTATGATGGACAAACGGTGGGACAAAAATCCGATGGCAGTGTATATATTGTAAGTAAAAAC
>SKIY01000111.1 GCA_007116205.1 Candidatus Izemoplasma sp.
AAAAATGGCTACAATTGTGCAGCCATTTTTTTTGGATGTTTTTAATTAACCGTTATATCCACTTGAGGCTTCTAGTTTTGTTTTTTGTTTGCGCTTTAGGTAAATAAAAGCGCCAACTGCAAGTAAGATTGAAACCGAAATCGCTAAAAATGCATTGTGGAAAATCGTCGCGATAATAATCGTGATGAATGTTAATACAAGGGCCACAATAAACGCGACCACGCCATAAACAAACCCACCAATTTTAGCAAAAATCGGAACGACAGCTAATACTGTTCGGATTGGACGTGCAATAAGAATTAAGCCAATAAACATCATCAAAAACCCAACAATTCTTAAAATCCACAACATAGTTGTATATTCAGCTTGTAAAATTGAAATAACCTCTGTAAGCGATGAACTGCCTGTAAAAAACCGGTAAAGCGTATTGTCTTCTGGTGTAATATATCTCGCAAAACCGCCATCCGCAATACTACCAATCAGTACGCCTTCATCGTTTGAAGTAACGACTTGATAGGTAAGGCGTATATCCCCTAATCCAGGATTATTCAGTGACCCTGCAGATGAATTTTGACGGAATATCGCACCATTTTCAACCGATTCGTTTGCTTCAAGTGCAGCCGCTTCTACCGACTCATTCGTAACTACAAAATCACTCGGATTTGAAATCGTTAAATGATTATTGCGAACCAAAACCCCATCAATCGTTAATGCCGTTGCCGTATCGATGCGTGCTTGTGGCATGTTCGCAATATACGTATCATATTCAGCTGGAAGATCGGTCGGTATTTCAGTTGAATCGCCTTTATACTGTGCCCGTGGGGTTGGATTGCTTGTCCATCCGCGTTCATACGAATAGGTAATAATGGTTGTTTCTCCCCCACCGATATGTTCTTCTGTTCTTCTATGTTCTGTTTCGATGTAGCCATAAAATTCGACAGAACGCACAAGGTAAATAAAATCATCGTTTTGTAAATACGCATCGGTTGCGGGTGATGTAGTTTCTAACGTCCCAACGCGATAAACCAAAGCATTACCATCATATTGTTCGCCCACCTCAAACTGCTCTGCAAGCGTCGCAACTTCAGCTAAGTTTTCACGACCTTCGTTAATAAATAGCACAACAAACGACCCAAAAAAGAGTCCTATACCAAACAACATCGCCACAAATGAATCTAAAATACGTCGTCCATAGCCTCTGTACTGTCTTCTAGCCATACTTCCCTCCAATATAGTTAGAGCGTTGAGCCACTCTTGATTATTTTTTCCTTAAATGTTGCAGTGCTAGTAATGCGACAATTTCTTTCTACGGTTGTGCCATCTGGAATGCTGACACCTTTGGCAATCACATTAATACCACTTTGTAAGAGTGATGGTTTTTCTTTATTCGGCGTATAATCATCCCCACACCCTACTTTTGCTTTATAGCCAATCGTCACGTTTTTATCAATGATTGTGTTTTCAACAATGGCGCCCGGCAATACTTCACTATCGTTTAAAATGACTGAGTTAATAACCGAAGCCCCTGGATGGATAACTACACCGGGACTTAACACCGAGCGTTTAACTTCACCCGCGACAATACAGCCATTTGAAATTAGCGCTTGGTGGATCAAGGCTTTACTCCCTACTTTCACAGAAGGCATCTCTTCACTTCGTGTATGAATGCGCCATGAACGGTCATACATATCAAGTGGCACTTGATCAACCGTTGCCGTTAGTTCTAAGTTTGCTTCTAAATAAGCATCATACGTTCCAACATCTTTCCAGTAATCTTTAAAAACATGTGCATAAACTTTATGTGTTTTTAATAAGTACGGAATGACGTGTTTTCCAAAGTCTAAATCTGGTGCATCCAAACGTTGTATAGCATCTAATAATACCGCTTTATTAAACACATAAATACCCATTGAAGCCAAATTGCTTTCAGGCTTCTCAGGTTTTTCAGCAAACTTTGTAATCATCGTATCCTCATCTGCCGATAAAATACCGTAGCGGCTCGCCTCTTCAATTGGCACAGGTTGTACTGCAATCGTTAAATCCGCGTCGTGTTTTTTATGGTGCGCGAGCATTTTTCGGTAATCCATTTTATAGACGTGATCTCCCGATAATATTAACACATGTTCAGCCTTACTGCGTTTTACATATTCAATGTTTTGCAGTACCGCATCAGCGGTTCCACTATACCACTCTTTATAGGGTTGTAAAAGTGATAATCGCGTATCTCTACGGTCTAAATCCCACGGTTTACCAACCCCAATATGCTCATTCAGTGATAACGGTAAGTACTGCGTTAGTATCGCAATATCGTAAATCCCTGAATTGCTACAATTACTCAGCGTAAAATCAATAATTCGGTATTTCCCTGCAAATGGAACTGCAGGTTTAACACGCTTTTCTGATAATAAATCTAGGCGCGAACCTCTTCCGCCCGCCAGTATTAATGCAAGTGTATTCATCATTTAGCCTCCACCAATAGATTGTATATTTTTATGTAGCGTTGTGCACTTTTATCCCATCCGAAATCTTCATTCATAATGCGGCGAATCATTGTATTAAAGACTTTTTTATTTTTGTATAACGCCAAAGCACTTGAAAACACTGTATCTAACGCGTCTGTTGTATACGTGTAAAAACTAAAACCAGTCCCATCGTGGGTGTATTTATTATACGGTAAAACCGAATCTTTAAGACCACCCGTTTCACGTACAATCGGAACGGTTCCATAGCGCATACTAATTAACTGTGCCAGCCCACAAGGTTCAAAGCGCGACGGCATTAAGAAAAAGTCAGCCCCTGCATATATTTG
The DNA here is from genome assembly GCA_007116205.1 of Candidatus Izemoplasma sp. Lineage (GTDB taxonomy): Bacteria > Bacillota_I > Bacilli_A > Izemoplasmatales > Izemoplasmataceae > SLQR01. The sequence goes on from SKIY01000111.1 coordinate 2,810, forward strand.
TCTTGCTAAGGCGTCGCTATAACCAAAGTACACACCAACATCTTCTGGGTATTTTTGCTTTAAGTGGTTGAAAAATGCTTCAATGTCTCGATCACCACTACCGAGTAACACAAACTGACACCGCTTCTGTTTTAAATGCGCTTCAATCATACGCTCGACAAGTGGAAACCCTTTAGCTTCAGTTAATCTTGAAACCATGCCAACTAACGGTTTATTTGATGGCGCTAAATGAAATATATTTTTTAAGGCTTCTTTATTTATTTTTTTACCTTGAAGATAGTTATACACCCCATACTGTTTTTCAATCGCTTGATCTGTTTTCGGATTAAAAACAGTATTATCTAAACCGTTCATAATCCCCACAAGATCACGGCGACGTTCTTTTAAAATGCCGCTCATCCCAAAGCCATAATAATCATACATTAACTCCTCTGCATAGGTATGTGAGACAGTCGTAATCTTGTCCGCAGTTACCAATGCCGTTTTTAAAAAGTTAATCTGATCATCAAACATTAACCGATGATCATCTAAAAGATTCAAGTAAGGCAGTAATGCTTTTGAAAAAACCCCTTGATAAGCTATGTTATGAATCGTAAAAACCGTTTTAATCGATTGATATAAAACATCACTATGATACTCCGTTTTTAAATAATACGGTATTAAGCCAGTTTGCCAATCATTTAAATGTAATAGATCAGGATACAGTTTTAAATGATTAAGCATTGCTAAAACCGCTTGATTGAAAAATCCGTAGCGTTCCCCATCATCATAATCCCCATAGATGTGCTCACGATACCCAAAGTAATATTCGTTATCAATCAAGTAAATATCAATATTTTCATGTTTTAAATATAAAACACCGACATATTCATCCTTCGTATGAATCGGAATCGTAAATGATCCTTTGAATTCCGTTTGATGCTTATAAGCGCGTTTAATCGCTTTATGTGCCGGTAATACAAGCGTGACTTGATGATGCGTTTTGGCAATTTCTAACGGCAAACTGCCCAAAACATCTGCAAGTCCACCCGTTTTAACAAAGGGTGTGGCTTCACTACCCACGAACATAATCTTCATCACATGCACCTCCTTAGTTAGTATTATACTCTAGCCACCTTAAATATTCAAAACTATAAAAAAAAAGAGACTCGCTAAAATCTCTTTTTTATGTCGTATAAAATAGGGAGTAAATCTTTAACCGATGTTTTCTTCGATGAGTGGTGCCATTTTTTGATACACAACATAGCCTAAAATAGCGACTAATATAGTTGTTGGAATCATGTAAAGACCGTTGTACACTAATGAATGCACAAGCCAATGGGTTCCTTCTGGTGTAAACTCTCTAAATAACAAAATACCGGAAATAAAGTGAATAAAATAGCGTGCTAACCCACCAATAATTCCAGCAAATATAAAATATTTTGCTTGTCGACGATATTTAACAAAGAATAATGCACTAAGTGCAACAACACCATTTGCAAGCAAATAATCTAAAATACCTTCAAACCAATGGACATAAACAACAAATCCAGCAAGCATCCAATTTAGCAAACCAAAAATAATCCCTGCGGCAAACGCCGTAGCAAACCCACGACGATAAGCAATAATGATGAGTGGAATTAACGCAATCGTAATACTTCCACCTTGTGGTTGACGCGGCAATACTGACGCAATAGCCTCTAATACAAATGCTAATGAAATCAACATTGATACTTCTGTAATTCTGTGAACTGGTTGTGAATAATTTGTGTTACTTTCCATAAAATCACTCCTTAAAATAGAAAAGTCTTGTCGCT
>SKIY01000060.1 GCA_007116205.1 Candidatus Izemoplasma sp.
CAAACCGATCACGACTTGTCATTTATTCAACCTGATGCTGATCTGTGTATTGTTTTTGGTAGTGAAGGTAAGGGATTGCATCGTTTGGTAAAAGAAAACTGTGATTACTTAGTAAAAATACGGATGAAGGGACATGTAAACAGTTTGAACGTAAGTGTTAGCTGTGGTATTGTCTTACACGATATTATGCGGAGGAGAACGCAGTAAAATGAAAAAACATCAACCATTTAATGATTATGAGATTATTGCACTAATGCAAGAAGGTCATGAAGAGTGTTTCACATTAATGGTTGATAAGTACAGTCGCTTTATTTCGAAAAAGATTCATAAGTTTAACCTAGCATATATGTATGACGACCTTTATCAAGAAGGATTAATCATTTTACATAAATCACTGGTTTCGTTTAACCCATCGTTCAATAAAACATTTACTAGATTTTTTGAGATGAACTTTGAACGACATTTAATCAGTACGATTAGAACACTTAAAGGGCGGAAACATGCTCAAGTTATCCATTATAACGAAATAAAAAGCAATAATCATCGTATTCATGAAAATTCAGCGTACTACTATGCACACCTGAATGAAATTAAAAATATTTTGACAGAACTTGAATATCGTGTTTATATATTAAGAGAAGTAAAAAACTGTGCCGTGGATTTTATTTCAGACACATTGAGTGTCTCAACTAAAGTTATTTATAATTCATTGCATCGAGCAAAAGCAAAAATTCGCGTGCATTTCAAGGACTAAACCTTGACAAAAGCACCGCTTTTTGATAGATTATATATTTGCAAGGTTGTGGTGAAATGAGAAAGAAAGTAATATTGATTTGTGAAGTCTGTCTTTCAAGGAATTATTCGGCTTTAAAGCATAAAGATAGCAAAGAACGACTTATTATGAAAAAGTTTTGTAAGAAATGCAACAAACATACGACGCATAAAGAGAGTAAATAGGAGCGATATTATGGCGAAAAAAGAAGAGAAAAAAACAAGTAAAGTACTTGAAATTCTGAAAACGGAGTATCAATTTGAAGGCATGCTGCTTGCAGTAGTTGGATTACTTGTTTTACTACTAGGGGTTTATATTTATGAGGCGAGAGTGTTAGAAATCACACGTACTGATTGGGCTATATTCAGCACACCATTACGCATTCAAGTGTTCTCAATTCTTATTATGTTAATTGGTGCAGGTGCAGTTTTGTATGCCCTTTTACCATTTATGGTACCAGGCTTTAAAGAGATGAACCGTGTGTCATGGCCAACACGTGATACAATGATAAATCACTCTGGACGCGTATTAGGGTTTATATTCTTTTTAGGGTTTGTGTTCGTCTTATACGATGCGATTTTCAATCCACTTTTCGCTTGGTTGATTGGTGTAAATAATGGCTGACACATCACCAGAGAAACGTTGGTATGTAGTCCAAACCTATTCAGGCTTAGAGAACTCTGTTAAGATTAACTTAGAACGACGTATTGAATCGATGCAAATGGAAGATCTTATTTTCCAAGTTGTCATTCCAGAAGAGATTCGTCTTGAGAAAAAATCAGATGGAACCATGAAAGAAAAGTTGGTTAAAATCTATCCTGGTTATGTGTTTATCGAACTGATTGTTACTGATGACTCTTGGTTTGTTGTACGAAACACACCAGGTGTTACAGGATTCTTAGGAAGTAGTGGTGGCGGAACCAAGCCAATACCATTACCACCTGATGAGATCAATCCGATTTTAAAACGGGTTGGATTATTACAAACGCCAACACTCGATGTTAAAGTTGGTGAACGTGTTCGTGTTACAGCAGGACCATTTGCTAATCAAATTGGTACAGTCGATACCATTGATGCTGAAAAAGCAGAAGTGACTGTCTTGGTTGAAATGTTTGGTAGACAAACACCTGCAGAATTAAGTTTTGATGAAATTGAAACTTTATAAACCAAACAGGGATGTTTAACATTCCTGTTTTCTATTGTTTGCGCTTGACAGTAAGCCAGCAATCGTATATAATAGCAAGGCGTGCTCGAAGCATGCGATTTTTAAGAGTGGGAGGATACATTAAGTATCTGTTTACCACATCACGACTAAGAGGAGGTGTCTATCGTGGCTAAAGAAGTTAAGACCGTTGTAAAATTGCAAATTCCTGCAGGACGTGCTAATCCAGCACCACCAGTTGGACCAGCATTAGGACAAGCAGGCGTGAACATTCAAGAATTTTGTACAAAATTCAACGATAAAACCAAAGATAAAATGGGATCAGTAATTCCTGTTGTTATTACGGTTTATTCAGATCGTTCATTCACTTTTATAACGAAAACACCGCCAGCAGCAGACTTGTTAATTAAAGCAGCTGGTATTAAAAAAGGATCAGGAAATCCTTTAAAAGAGAAGGTGGGTTCAGTGACACGCGATCAATTACGTGAAATCGCTGAAGTCAAAATGCCAGATCTCAATGCTAACGACATTGAAGCAGCAATGAATATCATTGCAGGATCTGCAAGAAACATGGGAATCGTCATTAAAGACTAAGCAATTAGTTGTATTGATACAGCTATTTGTGGGAGGAGATTCCGTTAGACCACATTTAGGAGGTAAAAATCATGGCCAAAGGTAAAAAATTTAAAGCTGCATTAGAAAATATCGATAGAGAAAAACGTTATGCAGCAGAAGAAGCAATTGAACTAGTTAAGAAGATTTCATTTGAAAACTTTGATGCTGCGGTCGAATGCGCGATTCGTTTGAATGTTGATCCACGTAAAGCTGATCAAAATTTACGCGGAGCAATCGTATTACCACACGGAACCGGTAAAACAAAACGTGTACTCGTATTTGCAAAAGGCGATAAAGCTAAAGAAGCTGAAGACGCTGGTGCAGATTACGTTGGTGAGGACGAACTCGTTGACAAAGTACTCGGTGGATGGACAGATTTTGAAACTGTTGTTGCAACACCAGATATGATGGCGAAAGTTGGTAAACTTGGACGCACACTTGGTCCAAAAGGACTCATGCCAAACCCAAAAACTGGTACAGTTACAATGGATGTAAAAAAAGCTGTTGAAGACATCAAAGCAGGAAAAGTAGAATATCGTGTGGATAAAACATCAAACATCCATGTTACGATTGGTAGAGTATCATTTGATACACCAAAACTACTAGAAAATCTTCGTTACTTCTATGATACTATGATGAAAATCAAGCCGCAAACGGCTAAAGGTATCTATGTTAAAAACATTTCAATTGCATCAAGTATGGGCCCTGGCGTCAAGTTAAGCCCAGATGCAATATTAAAGTAATAAAACAAATAAATATCCCTGTCTAAGACATCAGGCGCGTATGCTTAAATATCCTGACGAGACAAAAGACCTATGAAATCATAGACCTCTTTTGTTGATAGACAGAAGAGGTTTTTATTGTACACTGTAGGAGGTGGAACACTTGTCAAAAAAAGCGATTGAGAAAAAACAATTACTCGTAGATGCATTGACTGAAAAAATGCAATCATCTAACTCTGTTGTCATCGTAGATTACTTAGGCCTTACGGTTGAACAAGCAACAGCCTTACGCGTTGAACTCTTAAATGCAGGGTGTGAGTTAAAAGTCATCAAGAATAACATCATCCGTCGCGCAGCTAAAGCTGCAGGATACGGGGACATGGTTGAACACTTGACTGGTCCAAACGCTGTCGCTTTCTCAAATGAAGATAGCGTATCAGCGGCAAAAGTTGTCTATGAATTTGCAAAAGCCCATAAAAAACTTGAATTAAAAGTTGGTGTGGTTGATGGAGAATTCATGAATAACGAAAAGATTCAAACAATTGCAACCATCCCATCAAGAGAAGCATTGTTAACAATGTTCGCTGGTGGTTTACTACAACCAATCAAAGAAGTTGCAATTGCACTTAGTTTACATGCAGAAAATTTAGAAGCAGAAAACGCGTAAAAAATAGGAGGATAAAAACATGGCAAAACTTACAAATGCAGAAATTATTGAATCACTAAAAGACAAAACATTACTTGAGCTTAAAGATCTTGTTGACTTAATGAAAGAAGAATTTGGTGTTGATCCAAGTGCAGTAGCTGTAGCAGGACCTGCAGCAGCTTCAGAAGAAGAAGAAAAATCTGACTTTGATGTTATTATTACTGACGTTGGAGCGAAAAAAATCGCTGTTCTTAAATCAGTACGTGAAGTTACTGGATTAGGACTTAAAGAAGCAAAAGCACTTGTTGATAACATTCCTGCAACTGTTAAAGAACAACTTAGCAAAGAAGATGCAGAAGAACTTAAAGGTAAGTTAGAAGAAGCTGGCGCAACTGTTGAGCTTAAATAACCTAACTACATAATAAAAAAACCTGAGTTTAGACTCAGGTTTTTCCCTTTAATCAGTCTAAATGAAAAGGTGAATCTATGACTCATTACTTTTCTAAAAATCAAGACCCATTAAAGCATGATGAAAAGCAAATAAGCTATACTTTTGAGCAAGAAACATTTACATTTACTACCGATTCAGGTGTGTTCTCAAAAGATCACGTTGATGACGCAACCGATTTACTGCTTAACAATATAACCATTCAACCACAAGAAGATGTTTTAGACTTAGGGTGTGGTTACGGTGTAATCGGAACCGTTGTTAGTAAACGCTTTGAAGCGAACTTAACAATGATAGACGTTAATCTTCGCGCGCTTGACCTAACGCGAAAAAATCTCAATTTCAACAATGCATCCGCAACTGTTTTTGAGAGTGATGGTTTTAGCAATGTTAACCAAGTGTTTGATCACATTGTGACAAATCCACCGATTCGTATTGGTAAAAAACAGCTTTATACTATATTTGAAAACGCAAAAGCGCATTTAAAATTTAAAGGTTTATTGTGGATTGTAATGCATAAAAAACATGGTGCATTATCCGCAATAAAATTTTTGAAGCATCATTACCAGGTGTCAGTTCTCACGAAACAAAAAGGCTTTCATGTCATTCAATGCCAAAATTCGTTGACTATTTGACAGGTATGTGATAAAATTACAAAATGCGATACAATGCGCTTTTTTGCGTTGTAGTCACTTTTTTAATCATAAAACGGGGTGAATATTAGTGAATTACAAAGTTATTAAATATGGAAAAAAACGTGAACGAAGAAATTACTCGCGCGTTAAATCAAACATTGAACTACCGAACCTCATCAAAGTGCAAACCGATTCTTTTCAATGGTTCGTTGAAAATGGATTAGGTGAGCTTTTTAGAGATATTTCCCCAATAGAAAATTTTACTCAAGATTTGGAATTGTATTTTGAAAATTTTGAGTTCGGTGATTCAAAGTACACATTAAGTCGTACTAAAGAGAAGGACTTAACATATTCACGTCCGTTACGAGTTAATGTAAAACTGGTAAATAAAGTTACCGGTGAAATTAAAGAACAAAAAATATTTATGGGTGATTTCCCATTCATGACGCCAACTGGATCGTTTTTAATTAACGGATCAGAACGTGTTATCGTTTCGCAAATTGTCCGTAGTGCAGGTGTTTTTTATTCAGAAGAAATTGATAAAAAAACATTGCGTCGTAAATATTTAGGACAAGTTATTCCGAATCGTGGTGCATGGTTGGAGTATGAAATCGGTGCTAAAGATACTTTGTTTGTTAAGCTCGATCGTTCTAAAAAAATCCCATTAACTACATTACTTAGTGCCTTAGGCTTGTCAGACAAGCAACAGATGAAGGCGCTTTTTAAGGAACATCCACTATTTGACAGCACGCTTGAGAAAGATTTAACATCAAGTTCTGCCGAAGCGATATTAGAAGTTTACTCAAAACTACGTCAAGGTGAAACAGCGACTATTGAAGGTGCAATGTCATTTTTCACAAGTCGTCTATTTGACTCGAAACGCTATGAATTAGCTGAAGTTGGACGTTATAAAATTAATAAAAAAATGAATATTTTAAATCATTTACGCGGTAAAGAACTGGCATATGACCTCGTCAATAATGAGACAGGAGAAGTTCTTGTGCCTGCGGGGGAACGGTTAGCTAAAAAACATTTAAAAATATTAGATGAGAATCGTGACCTGTTTACAAGAGAAATTCCTGGTGTGGTTGCTGATGGACTTGAATATGATTTCCAAGATCAAAAAGATATTCTTGATGCCAATCCATTCCTTAACTATTTAACAGATGAAGAAAAATTCAAACAAATAAAATCTCAAAAATATCTAACTGTACAAGCATACACAAAAGCATACTTGAAAGACCAAGGATTAACGAAAAAGCAGTATGTTGAAGAACATGGCAATAAAGCTTATGAAGATATGGTTGCTCAAATTACTGAAACTTTTGATAAAGAAGCGTTGTATTTCGATTTAACAAAAGTAGAAGTTCTTGATATTCTCCATCGTAACCGTGATGATGAGTTAAAAACAGTTCGTGTTATTGGAAACTATTCAAAAGAAGAACGCGAACACATTGTTGCTTCGGATATTTTTGCAAGTATCGGTTATTATCTAAACCTATTTGAAGGCTACGGACGTTTAGACGATATCGACCATTTAGGAAACCGTCGTTTAAGATTAATCGGAGAACTGTTGAAAAACCAGTTCCGAATCGGGCTTTCGAAACTTGAGAAAAATGTTAAAGACCGCATGAGTACACAAAGCGGTGCTGATATAACACCACAAAATTTAATCAATATACGACCACTTACCTCTTCGTTAAAAGAGTTCTTTGGGTCGAGTCAGTTATCACAGTTTATGTCACAAACCAATCCGCTTGATGAGCTAACGCATAAACGCAGTATATCAGCGTTAGGACCTGGTGGATTAACACGAGATAGAGCTGGCTTTGAAGTTCGAGATGTTCACTACTCCCATTACGGGCGTATCTGTCCAATCGAGACACCAGAGGGTCAAAATATCGGCTTGATTAACCGTTTAGCTTCTTATGTTAGAGTTAATAAATACGGCTTTATGGAAACGCCTTACTTGAAAGTTATTGAGGGTGAAGGCGATGAGCGGTTTGTTACGGATGAGATGATTTTCTTAACCGCTGATGAAGAAGAAAATTATACTATTGGACAAGCGAATATTGATCTTGATGACGATAAACGTATTGTTAATGAAAATGTTGTAGCAAGATATATGGGTGAAACGAAGATGTTTGCACGTGAGACTGTCGAACTTATTGACGTTTCTCCAAAACAGATCGTTTCCATTTCTACAGCGTGTATTCCGTTCTTAGAGCATGATGATGCTAACCGTGCCCTTATGGGTGCAAATATGCAACGGCAAGCGATTCCATTGCTCCGCCCAGAAGCAGCATTTGTTGGGACAGGTATTGAATATAAAGCTGCACAAGATTCAGGGTCATGTTTAGTGGCTGATAATGATGGAACGGTTGAATATGTCGATTCAAGAAGAATCGTTGTTCGTCGCGAAGATGGTGAACGTGATGTTTATCATTTACGGAAATTCCAACGTAGTAACCAAGGTACAAATATGACTGAACGACCAATCGTTGTTTTAGATGAGTTTGTTAATCAAGGTGATATTATCACTGATGGTCCATCGATGGATGAAGGCGAACTTGCGTTAGGTCGTAATGTTACAGTTGCCTTTATGACATGGAATGGATATAACTATGAAGATGCTATTATTTTAAGTGAACGGCTAGTTAAAGAAGATGTTTATACATCAATTCATATTGAGAAATATGAAGCAGAGGCTCGTGAAACAAAACTTGGTAAAGAAGAAATTACACGTGAAATACCAAATGTCGGTGAAGACGGAAGAAAATATCTTGATGATCGGGGTATTATTATTCCGGGTGCAGAGGTTGAAGAAGGCGACATTTTGGTTGGTAAAATCACACCAAAAGGACAAACAGATCCAACACCAGAAGATAAACTTTTACTAGCGATTTTCGGGGAAAAATCACGCGAAGTACGAGATACATCGTTACGTGTGCCTCATGGTGGTGGCGGTATTGTTCAAAGTGTTAAATATTTCTCAAGAGAAAACGATGATGAATTACCACCAGGTGCACGTGAAGTTGTGCAAGTGTTTATTGTTCAAAAACGTAAAATCTCTGAGGGCGATAAAATGGCAGGACGCCATGGAAACAAAGGGGTTATTTCAAAAATCCTTCCAGAAGAAGATATGCCATATTTACCAGATGGAACGCCAATTGATATCATGTTAAACCCACTAGGGGTACCATCGCGGATGAATATTGGACAGGTTTTGGAAATCCATTTAGGTATGGCCGCGAAAAAACTTGGTGTACATATTGCTACACCGGTATTTGATGGGGTTAGCAACGACGATCTCGTCGCGATCATGAAAGAAGCAAACATGCAAATGAATGGTAAGACTAAGCTTTACTCTGGGCGTTCTGGAGAAGCATATGACAATGATGTTTCTGTTGGTGTTATGCATATGATTAAACTTGACCATATGGTTGATGATAAGTTACATGCACGTAGTGTAGGACCATATACACTGGTCACACAACAACCAATGGGTGGTAAAGCACAAAATGGTGGACAACGTTTTGGAGAGATGGAAGTATGGGCATTAGAAGCTTATGGTGCAGCGTACTGCTTACAAGAAATGTTAACCGTGAAAAGCGATGACATCATTGGACGTAACAAAGTATTTAGAGCTATTGTTGATGGTAAGAGTATTCCGGGACCAAGTCTTCCTGAGTCGTTCCGTGTCTTAACTCGTGAATTGCAATCGCTTGGTATTTATGTCGAGCTCATTAATCGTGACTCGAAACAAAACGAAGCAAATAAAAGTCTTGTAGAAGATTCTGACGTGGAAGATTATATCGACAAATTTGGCTTTAATTCCTAAAAGGTAAGGTGATATTATGAGTAAGAAATTTTCCCATTATAAAATCCGTTTAGCATCACCTGAAGAAATTTTATCTTGGTCATACGGAGAAGTAGAGAAACATGAGACCATTAATTATAGAACATTAAAACCTGAGCGCAAAGGGTTGTTTTGTGAAGAAATTTTCGGCCCAACTAAAGATTTCCAATGCGCTTGTAATAACAAATCAAAACGTAGTTCTCAAAGCGGAAAAAAATGTCCGATTTGTGGTGTTGAGATTACTGAAAGCAAAGTGCGTAGAGAACGCATGGGACACATTAAACTCGCGGCACCAATTGTACATACATGGTATTTACGCAATACGCCATCACGCATTGCAACACTGCTGGCTATTAAGCCGAAAGATTTGGAAGAAGTTGTTTATTTAGCGTCATACATCGTTATCGATAAAGGCGATACAGATTTAACATACAAACAAATTCTTTCAGAAGCCACATACACTGAAAAGTATATGGAGTATGGCAATCGTTTCAAAGCGTTGACAGGTGCAGAAGCAGTTAAAGTATTACTGCAACAAATTGATTTAGAAGAAGGGGTATATAAGTTACGTAAAGAATTACCTCAAGCCTCTAAACAAAAACGCGAAAAAATTATTAAACGGCTAGAAGTCTTAGAAGCGTTTAAAAATTCAGATAATAAGCCAGAGTGGATGGTTATGGATGTTTTACCAGTTATACCACCAGAACTTCGTCCCATGGTACAACTTGATGGTGGACGCTTTGCGACAACAGACTTAAACGACTTATACCGAAGAATTTTAAACCGTAATAACCGTTTAAAAAGACAAATTGAACAAAAAGCACCACATTTAATTACAAAAAATGAGCGTCGTATGCTTCAAGAAGCAGTTGATGCACTTATTGATAACTCTAAACGTGGTCGTAAAATGGTTGTGGAGAAAAATCGTCCGCTTAAATCTTTATCAGATATGTTGCGTGGTAAGCAAGGCCGTTTCCGTCAAAACTTACTCGGTAAACGTGTAGATTATTCTGGTCGAAGTGTTATCGTTGTTGGTCCAGACCTTGAAATGTATCAGTGTGGATTACCAAAAGAAATGGCAATTTCACTTTTCAAACCATTTGTTATTCGAGAACTCATCGAGCGTGATATCGCAACCAATATCAAAAGTGCTAAAGGTATGATTGAACGTTTAGATTCACGCGTTTGGCCGGTTTTAGAAGATGTTATTAAAGAACATCCAGTACTATTAAACCGCGCACCAACATTGCATCGCCTAGGTATTCAAGCATTTGAACCAAAACTCGTTGAGGGTAAAGCGATTCGCTTACACCCACTAGTTACAACCGCATTTAATGCGGACTTTGATGGCGATCAAATGGCAGTACATGTTCCATTATCAGAAGAAGCACAAGCTGAAGCAAGAGTATTAATGCTGGCTTCTAATAATATCTTAAACCCTAAAGACGGGAAACCGGTCGTTACCCCATCACAAGATATGGTTTTAGGGAACTATTATTTAACCCTTGAACGCGCTGGAGCCAAAGGCGAAGGGCGTGTTTTCGGAGATATTAATGAAGTTATGTTAGCCTTTGAAAACCAGAATATTACTTTGCATACACGGATTGGACTTCGTGGTGATGCACTTGGTAATGCGCCTTTAACAAAAGCGCAAAAAGAAGGGTACTTAGTGACTACTTACGGTAAACTTATTTTTAACGAGATTCTACCGAAGAGCTTCCCATATTTGAATGAACCAACAGAAGAAAATCTCCGCGAAAACACCCCGGATAAATACTTTATAATGCGTGGAGGAAACATACCTGAAAGCATTAAAAAGATGCCTACAGTGTTACCGTTTAAAAAGCGTTTCTTATCATTGATTATTTCACGTGTTTTTGTGGAATTTAAAATTAATGAAACCAGTAAAATGCTCGATAAGATGAAAAACCTAGGATTCCGTTATTCAACCTTTGCCGGGATTACGGTAAGTGCTTTTGACGTTACCCCATATAGTAAAAAGACTGAAGAACTTAAAAAAGGTGACGAAAAAGTAGAACAAATCCAAGATTTATACGAAAGTGGTTTGTTGACGGATAATGAACGGTATGAACATGTATTAAAAATTTGGAAAAATATTAAAACAGTCATTGAAAAAGGACTGCTAAACGAGCTTCCAAATGATAATCATATCTTCATGATGAGTGATTCTGGTGCACGTGGTAATGCTTCAAACTTCACACAGCTTGCCGGGATGCGAGGATTGATGTCAAATCCATCAGGTAAGACGATAGAATTACCGATTAAAGCTGCCTTCCGAGAAGGGTTAACGATGTCAGAGTTCTTTATATCTACCCATGGTGCACGTAAAGGATCTACCGATACAGCACTTAAAACAGCGGATTCAGGGTACCTAACCCGTCGTCTTGTAGATGTAAGTCAAGACCTTGTTATTACAGAGGAAGATTGTCTCACAGATCGTGGAACGATTGTTCGCGATATTATTGACAATGACAATAAGATTATCGAAGGGCTTGCAGAACGGCTACTTGGTCGTTATACACAACAAACAGTGGTGCATCCTGAAACTGGCGAAATCATCGTCCAACAAGATACGTATATCACTGAAAGTCTCGCAAACGAAATCGTTGCTGCAGGCATTAAAGAAGTTAAACTGCGTTCTGTGTTAACGTGTAATGCTAACCGTGGCGTTTGTAAAAAATGTTACGGACAAAACTTAGCTACAGGTGAACAAGCTGAGGTTGGGGAAAGTGTCGGTATTATTGCGGCGCAATCAATCGGAGAACCAGGAACTCAGTTAACCATGCGTACCTTCCATACCGGAGGCGTTGCAGGGGCTGATATTACCCAAGGGTTACCGCGTATCCAAGAGCTATTTGAAGCGCGTATGCCTAAAGGAAAAGCAATTATCAGTGAAATTGACGGTGTTGTTGAAGACATAGAACAAATCAACGAACGGTATAAAGTAACGATTGTTGGTAAAGATACACATGTCTATGAAACCAATAGTGGCGTTTCACTTCTCGTTAAAGAAAATGAAGAAGTTTATGCGGGACAGAGTTTAACCGAAGGATCAATCGATCCGAAACAACTGCTTAAAGCAACAGACGCTGAAACCGTACAACAATACATTATTAAAGAAGTGCAAAAAGTATATCGTGCACAAGGTGTTGACATTTCCGATAAACATATCGAAGTTATCGTGCATCAAATGATGCGTAAAATAAACATTGTTATCGAAGGTGACACAGAATTGTTGCCTGGTGCACAAGTTTCTATTAGAGAGTTTAAAGAAGCGAACGCAAAAGCCATTGCTGAGCGAAAACGCCCAGCGGTCGGTCGTCCAGTATTATTAGGGATTACGCGTGCATCATTGCGAAGCGAGTCATTCTTAAGTGCCGCGAGTTTCCAAGAAACAACCCGCGTTCTTACAGATGCCGCAATCCGAGGGAAAACAGATGATTTAATCGGACTAAAAGAAAATGTTATTATTGGTGGATTAATCCCAGCTGGAACAGGTATATTGAAACATACAAGTTTTGATTATGAGAAACCTGAACCAGAAGAAGATGAATCACATGAAGAATCACTTTACTTAGATGATGAGTTTGAAAACAACAAAAATAATGGTAGTGATGCTTTTGAAGATTTAATTGAAGAAACTGATGATGACGAAGAGTTTTATGAATAAATTCTAAGCGGCACATTGTGCCGCTTACTTTTTTTAAAAAACTTAAAACATACCTATTGACACACCAGGTACAGTGTTATATAATAACACGTGCGAAATAGAGATAAAACATGAGGATTGTGACATCAAACCTCTGTTTTTATGAGAAACACGGCACACATGGATGTGTTGTTACAAATCAAGAGAGGAGGAAACATTATGCCAACTATTAATCAATTGGTTCGTAAAGGAAGACACTCAAAAACTAAAAAGACTAAATCACCACATCTTGGAATTGGTTTTAATACACTTAAAAAAGAATACACAGATACACCAAGTCCACAAAAACGTGGTGTTTGTACACGTGTTGCAACGATGACACCTAAGAAACCAAACTCGGCATTACGTAAATATGCTCGTGTTCGTTTAACGAACAATATTGAAGTTACTGCGTATATCCCTGGGATTGGACACAAACTACAAGAACATAGCGTTGTATTAATCCGTGGTGGACGCGTTAAAGACCTTCCGGGTGTTCGTTACCATGTTGTGCGTGGAACAAGAGACACTTCAGGTGTTGAAAATCGTAAACAAGGGCGTTCAAAATACGGAACGAAAAAAGAAGAAAATTAATTACGACATAGACGGCTATTTATAATTTTGAAAGGAGGAGTCAATTATGCCTCGTAAAGGACATATTGCTAAAAGAGATGTATTGCCAGATCCGCTTTACAACTCAAAACTTGTAACAAAACTAATTAACAACATCATGAACGACGGTAAAAAAGGAACAGCGCAACGCATCTTATATAATGCGTTTATGCGTGTGGAAAAAATTACTAACAAACCGCCACTTGAAGTTTTTGAAGAAGCTTTAAACAACGTTATGCCGACTTTTGAAGTGCGTGCAAGACGAATTGGTGGACAAAACTATCAAGTCCCAACAGAAGTACGTGAAGAAAGACGTTACACACTCGGACTCAGATGGATGGTGTTATACGCTCGTCTTAGAAATGAGAAAACAATGGAAGAACGTCTAGCAAAAGAAATCGTAGATGCAGCAAACGGCATCGGAAACTCAGTTAAAAAACGTGAAGAAATGCATAGAATGGCAGATGCAAATAAAGCATTCGCTCATTATCGCTGGTAGAAAGGAGCGCTCATTATGGCACGAACATTTAGCTTAGATAAAACAAGAAATATTGGAATCATGGCGCATATTGACGCGGGTAAAACCACTACCACAGAACGGGTACTTTATCATACTGGTAAAATTCACAAAATGGGTGAAACACATGATGGTGCTTCTCAGATGGACTGGATGGCGCAAGAACAAGAAAGAGGAATCACAATCACATCAGCTGCGACTACTGCATTTTGGAAAGATCACCGCATAAACATTATCGATACGCCTGGCCATGTCGACTTTACTGTTGAAGTATCACGTTCATTACGTGTACTCGATGGATCAGTCGCTGTACTCGATGCACAAGCGGGTGTTGAACCACAAACGGAAACGGTATGGCGTCAAGCAACAGAATACCGTGTTCCACGTATTGTATTTATTAATAAAATGGATAAAATTGGTGCAGACTATGAATATAGTTTAAAATCAATTAAATCACGTCTTGGTGTAAGTGCGGCTGCAATTCAGTGGCCAATCGGTGCTGAATCACAATTTAAAGGAATTATTGACTTAGTTGAAATGAAAGCATACATGTTTGATGGTGCTTCAGAAGAAAACGCACAAGAAGTACCAATTCCTGAAGATTATAAAGCTATCGCAGCAACAAAGCGTGGGGAACTGATTGAAGCACTCGCTGATTTTGACGAAGAACTCATGATGCTTTATCTTGAAGACGAAGACATTTCTATTGAGATGATTAAAGAAACGATTCGTACAGCAACATTAAGCGTTAAATTCTTCCCAGTATTATGCGGAAGTGCGTTTAAAAACAAAGGGGTAAAGATGATGCTTGATGCAGTCATTAGTTATCTCCCTTCACCAACCGATGTTGTTGAGGTTAAAGGAACTCTTAAAGACGGTACAGAAATACGTGTACCTTCAAGCGACGATGAAAAATTCGCAGCGCTAGCGTTTAAGGTTATGACCGATCCATTTGTTGGAAAACTTACATTCTTCCGCGTTTATTCAGGAAAACTGAATAAAGGCTCATACATCATGAATAACACAAAAAATAATAAAGAGCGCGTTGGCCGTATTCTCCAAATGCATGCCAATCATCGCGAGGAAATTGAAACCGTATATGCAGGAGATATTGCTGCAGCAGTCGGACTTAAACAAACATCAACAGGGGACACTTTAGCAGAAGAAAAATACGATATCATCTTAGAAAAAATGAACTTCCCAGAACCAGTTATCAGTGTTGCGATTGAACCAAAATCAAAAGCTGATCAAGATAAAATGGGGGTTGCATTACAACAACTTGCTGAAGAAGATCCAACATTCAGAACCTATACAGATGATGAAACCGGACAAACGATTATCGCTGGTATGGGTGAATTACATCTTGATATCATTGTTGATCGTATGAAACGTGAGTTCAGAGTATCTGCAAATGTTGGTGCACCACAAGTTAGTTATCGTGAAACATTCACAACGGAAGCTGATGTAGAAGGTAAATTTGTTCGCCAATCTGGTGGTCGTGGTCAATATGGTCACGTATGGATTAAATTCGAACCAAATCTAGGTAAAGGCTACGAGTTTGTTGATAAAATTGTTGGTGGAACTGTACCGCGTGAATATATTCCGGTAGTCGATAAAGGACTTGGCGAGTCATTACAACATGGAGTTTTAGCGGGATATCCAATCATCGATGTCAAAGCGACATTATTCGATGGATCATACCATGATGTCGATTCATCAGAAACGGCTTTCAAAGTAGCTGCGTCAATGGCACTTAAAAAGGCAAAAGATGTTTGTAAAGCAATTTTATTAGAACCAATCATGAACGTGAGTGTAATTGCGCCTGATGACTACTTAGGAAATGTTATTGGAGATGTTACAGCACGCCGTGGTAGAATAGAAGCACAAGAACAACGCGGAAACGCACACCAAGTTACTGGAAAAGTACCTTTATCAGAAATGTTCGGTTATGCGACGAGCTTGCGTTCAAATACGCAAGGGCGAGGGAACTACACAATGCAGTTCTCACACTACGAAGCTTGTCCAAAATCGATTAGTGAAGAGATTATCACAAAACGCAATGGGTAAAACACTTAATAACTTGCAATAAAAATTATTTTAAGGTAAAATAACACTGTTATAAGACCAATTCAAGGAGGAAACTTTAAATGGGAAAAGCAAAATTTGAACGTACAAAACCCCATGTTAATATTGGAACAATTGGACACGTAGACCATGGGAAAAC
>SKIY01000053.1 GCA_007116205.1 Candidatus Izemoplasma sp.
TAACTATTTCTATTTTTATTTTGTGCTGTGCTTCTATTAGCTTTTTTTTCAAGCGAAACACAGGTGTTTCAAAACCCTTGACATCTTCTATTATCTTTCGTTCACTTTCACAGTCAAAATATTGAAAATCCGCTTTATACGTTTTATCTTTTTTTATAACAAAACGATAATTCCCTACAATAAGCGCTTTTATCTTCAAGCGATAAAATACAATAATCGCGAGTAAAGAAGCGAAATGTAATAATACTTCTAAGAAATAACTAATATTTGGTATATTAAAAATACCTTGTGCAATAACCAAATGGCCACTAGAGGATATCGGTAGTGGTTCTGTTATTCCTTGAAGTATGCCCAAAAATAAAAATTTAATATACTCAATTAAAACATCCAATATATCGCTCCTTTACAAATAAAACCAGATTAAAACCGCTCAAAATAACGTCGTTTTAATCAAACTTATCAAAATACACATTTTCTTTCTTAATATCGTGTTTATTTAAAACATTAATACATGCATTAATCATCCCTGGTGATCCACATAAGTAAGCCTCTGCTTCACTTAAATCTTTCGTATGCTTATCGACAACATCCGTAATTAATCCAATATCGCCTTTCCAGTTATCTTCTGGGTCGGGTTCAGATAGCGCGGGAATGTATTTAAAGTTTGGAAATTCTTTTTCTAAAGCACGCATTTCCTCAGTATAAAATAAATCTCTTTTAGCTTTAGCTCCAAAGAAATATTTAACTTTTCGTTTCATCCCGCGGTCTTTCATATAATAAAGGATTGAACGAATCGGTGCTTTACCAGACCCACCAGCAATACAAATCATTTCGCGATCTGAATCTTCGCGTAAATAGAAATCGCCATACGGTCCAGTTAGTATTATTTCATCTCCAACAATAAGCGCTTTATGCACAAACGTAGTTGCTTGCCCTTTAGGAACCATTCGCACAATAAACTCAATCTCATTAGTATATTTCGGATTTGATGCAATTGAATAGGCCCGAATAACATCAAGTCCTGGCACCTTTAATTGCGCGTATTGTCCCGGTTTGAAAACCATTTCTTTCGGTTCAATTAACTTAAAACGGACAAGTTTAATATCATACGTTAACGGCTCCACTTTAACAACTTCAGCACGATATTCTTTCGCATCTAAAAGCCCTTCAGGGATCGCAATTTTCATGTTTTCTCGCACTTTAATTTGACACGATAAACGGACGTTTCTTTCTTTTTCTTCTTTACTTAAAAATGGTTCCTCAGTCGGTCTTATGTCTCCGCCACCTTCAACGAGACGGACTTTACAAAAACCACATGTCGCTTTTCCTCCACAAGCGGAAGGGATAAATATTTTATTATCTGATAATGTATTCAGCAATGTATCATCACCGCGCACAGTAATTTCTTTCTTATCATTAATCGTTAATGTGCGTTCACCACCCCCGCCGAGTAAATAATCAGCGAGAATCAGCAATCCGGCAATAATTAACAAGACGCCTAGTAATATAAGTGGTACATACAGTAGTTCCATATAAAGCCCTCCTTTAAATGCTTGCTAAGCCAGTAAATCCAACAAATGCCAGCGATAAAATACCAAGAATAATGAAAGCAATACCTTTACCGGCAAGCCCTTTAGGAATATCACTATTTTTTGCCATTTTTTCACGTACGGCAGCTAATAACACGATCGCTAAAAACCATCCCACTGCAGACCCAAATGAGAATGCTGTAGTTTCTAAAAATGTGTATTGGCGATTCACAAAGAACAATGAAACCCCTAATACAACACAGTTAACCGTAATTAATGGTAAGAAAATACCAAATGCATTATACATTTTAGGAATAAATTTTTCTAAAAACATTTCTAAAAATTGCACTGTTGCAGCAATCGTAATAATAAACACCAACAAGTGTAATTGTGTTGTTTCAGTTTGTTGTAACAATAAATAAATAGGATAATTAATCATAGCCGTAATCGTCACAACAAATATAACAGCTAGTCCCATTCCCTTAGCATTTCTTAAACTGGTCGAGATAGCAATCAGTGGACACATACCAAGAATATATGCTAAAGCAATATTATGATCTAATATCGAGCCAAAGAAAATTTCTAATAATTCAAGCATAATAGCGTTCCTCCTTTACAATCACCATCATGATTGCACCTCATAGTTTTTCGACAACTCACGCATAAACCAAATATATAATCCTAAAATAAAGAATCCTCCAGGGGCAATCGCCATAACGGTCCAATTAACCCATCCATTTGGCATTACACGCATATCTAAAATTGTTCCAAATGCTAACGCCTCTCGTACAACCGCAATAGACACAAGCACAAATAAATACCCAAGTCCATTTGCTAAGCCATCCACAAATGTATATTTTATCGGATTTTTAGAAGCAAAAGCCTCAGCACGTCCCATTACAATACAGTTCGTAATAATTAAACCAACATAAGCACCGAGTTCTTCTGCAATTTGCGGAAAAAACCCTTCCATAAACATTTGTACAGAGATTACAAATGTCGAAATAATTACCATATACGTTACCATTCGAACGCGCGAGGGAATAAAATCACGAATCAAGGATACTACCAAAGAACTCGCAATAATAACAAACGTAACTCCAATACCCATCGCAATAGCATTATCCACGCGATTGGTGATAGCGAGTGCCGAACAAATTCCTAATACCCCAATTAAAATAGGGTTATTCTTCGAAATCCCATCCCGTGAAATATTAAACCACTTTGTATATTTTAAACGTATCAGCTTCATTAATTTCCACCACCTTGATTAAGCCATAACTCTAAAGCTTCTACATAGCCACTATTAAATATGGTCTCAAAACTATTAGAAGTCCGTGTTCCACCCGTAATTGCATCAACTTCATTGTCAGCGCCAGTTTTATTATGGGTAATATTAATCCCGTTTTCTGGGTCTTCAAGATTTAAGACGACGCCTTCATATTTTTCTAAATACTGTGGATCAGCAATAACGCCACCAAGTCCTGGTGTTTCTTCTTGATATAATATCTTAATTGTAACAATCGTACGCATATCACTCTCAAGCGTGATTAATGCAATAATAGGTCCCCAAACACCACCACCTTCAACGATGAATGAGACATTTCCAGAATTAATATCTTCAAAAAAGGTAATTCCTTCAATTTCAGTTTCAACAATATTCTCTTCAAATACATCCCGGAAGTTCGCGGTAGTATGCGCATGTTCATTTGAAGAAAGAACCGCTGAATATAAACTAAAGACCTGATTTTCAGCGATGCGGTCTCTCGTTAATAAATCCATACCAACTAGCATTCCTGAAGTAATCAGTCCGAGAATTGAAACAAACACTAAAATACGTAGATGTGGATGCATTATGCTCCCTCCGTTTCTACAGTAGTCGTATCATTCCATTGATCAAGTAATGGTGCAACTGCATTCATAATAATAATTGCAAATACCAATCCTTCTGCGAAGGTTGCAAAATTACGAATTAAAACGACCAACAACCCAATGCCAATCGCATAAAAAACTTTCGCCCATTGTTTGCGTGGTGCTGTAACAGGATCTGTAGCAATAAAAAACGCCCCAAACAACACGCCACCGACTAATAATGACATAAACGCGACAGATAAGGCATCAAAGAAAACCCCACCATCTAAAAACGTAACCACAGGATCTGGGAACGCATTCGGTAATAATAGTTTACCTAAAAATGTTGCGAAAAATACCGTCCCTATTAAAGCCGTTGGAATCCGCCAATCAGCAACTTTAAGTAATAAAAGGCCAACCCCCAATATTAAAATACCAACTCTAAACGTCTCTCCTAACGTTCCAGAGACATTCCCAAACAATAAATCGATCGTCCGATACTCATAAGAATCATCCGATGCATTCATTGAAATAAGTGGGGTTGCACTTGTTATAACATCATCAGTTGCATTAGAGTACCCTATTTCTTCTGTTGAGGGAAGCAACATATCCGCATCTTCAGGATTAAACCATTGTGATATCATAAATGGTGAAAATGATATCGTTACAAACAAAACCCCAACGAGTGCTGGGTTAAAGACGTTTTTCCCCAAGCCTCCGAAGATTGCTTTACCAAAAAAGATACCAAAGCCTGATGCAACCCCAACAATCCAAAGCGGAATTGAAGGTGGCATAAGCAAGGTGATTACTAACGGTGTTACCATCCACGATTTATCCAAATCGCGTTTGCGGTAACGCGCAAACAGTAACTCAATCGGTAGTGCAACTGCATAAGCGGTAATCGCTATAAAAAACACGTAAGGTCCGTAATTATACCCAGCTGCAATTAGCAATATCGCTAAAAAGCTCGTGTAAACATAAAGATGTTTTTGCGTTGGCACATGTGACTTTGTTACTTCATTTTTTTCATCGTTCATATAGTCACCACTTTCTCTTGAATCATTATGTAATATTTTGTAATTAACATATTTTACATTATAGCATATCTTGTAAACGTTTTACGGGTAAAACTATAAGCTTTTTTTTAAAAAAAAGACTGCCTCTGCAGTCAGTCCTTAAATACACCAATATAGCGCGCCATCTTTCGTGCGCGCAAGCAATCGATATTCAATCAAATATCTTCGAATTGTGACATGATCATCATAAATTGAACGTAAAACTGCATTAACATCTTTTTCATGATACTTTTTGTGTTTGTCAAAACAATCAATAATCATCGTCAAAGCTATATAAATTCTTTTTTGTTTACTCGGAAACTGTCGCATTATCAAAGGTTCTAAAGAACTAAAATATTGCGTAATGACATGTTCTTTTTCAGTAAATGTGTACATCATAAATTCCGCCCCTTTATACCTGTTCAAACTGTCGATTGAGTTTACGTATATGACGATTATTGCGCACCGTCCCATAAACACCCAAAATAATCATCGCAGCACCAATGTAATGATAATAAAACAGGCTTTCATCTAAAAACAGCGCCCCTGCAATAATCGCGGTAATCGTCGCAAGGTTTGCGTATATTGATGCAACATGAGCTTCTAAACGACTGAGCGCAAAATTAATTAAAAAGAATCCTCCAATTGAAGCCACAATGCCTAAATATAGCACCGGTAATAAAAGCTCAATTTGCATTAAATTACGGTAGTAATCAGGAATACGTTGTTCAAATACTAAGGTGATAAAATAAATAAAGTTAAATGTTACAGCGCCAAACAACATCATGAAATATGTTAGTTCATGCGCTCTTAATACTTTTGATGCTTTACGTGAGGCAATATTATAAAGTGCAGCAGATAAAACAGCACCGAGCAGTAATAAAAAGCCCACTATTTCAACATTAAATCCTGAAGCGGATTTAAACGCTTGAATGAGGATAATTCCACTTACACTTAATACGATAAAAAACAGTTGAATAAGCTTCGGTTTTTCATGTAAAAAAATAGAACCAAAAATACTGACAAATATTGGTATTAAAGCGATCATCATGCCGGCTTCACTACTCGCCAATCGATTTAATCCATAAATCTCAAACAAAAAGTATAAAACTGGCTGCAAAATAGCAACAAGTAAAATCATTTTCAAATGGCTACGCTGAAATCGAATACGCACCAACTTTAAAAGTCTAAGTAATTCAAATACCAAAAATGCAACTAAAAAACGATAAGCAATTAATCCGATTGGATTAACGAACGCTAAAGCCACTTTTGAGAACATAAAAGTAAATCCAAAAATGACCGAAAACATAATACCAGCACCATGTACTTTAATCTGCATCATACACCTCCACGACAACCATATATGATTATACACTAATGTTTAGACATTGAGAACCACTTCATAAAAAAAAGCCATCAACACCGATTAGTGTTGAATGGCTGCAAAAAGTTTTTTAGCGACAGATTCCCCTTTTAACGTGCGGACAATTTCAAATGCAAATGTGTAAACGGTACCCGCCCCTCTTGAGGTAATAATCAACCCATCTTTATATGTCTTCATATCAGGATGGTAATACCCTTTAGGAATATCTATTTCACTGCCTGGAAATGCTGTATATCCTTTTCGATCTAATAACTTAGCACGACCTAAGAACCGTGGTGCAGCACATATCGCAGCAACAAGTTTCTTCTCTTTAGCAAACGAAACACTCAGTTTTTCAAGTGTATCATCGCCCGCCTCAATACGCTCAGCAACATATGGTCCCCCTGGA
The DNA here is from genome assembly GCA_007116205.1 of Candidatus Izemoplasma sp. Taxonomy (GTDB): domain Bacteria; phylum Bacillota_I; class Bacilli_A; order Izemoplasmatales; family Izemoplasmataceae; genus SLQR01. Next base: position 6,208 of record SKIY01000053.1, read on the forward strand.
ATAACTAAAAATCCATAATCTTCCATTACAATATCTTTAGCAAAGTGTTCAGCGTGTACGGTTAATCCAAATGCCGTTTGTATTTCTAATGTCTCCTCAAATGTCACTGTATCGATTTGCAATCCTGCACGTTTTAAGAGTGCTCTAGTAGCGAGTGCTTCAACATCTTCCATCTGATGTGAAAATATTATTAATCCTTTCATGATTGCCTCCTTGGGATATCCACTAAGAAAAAGAAAGCACAGATAAGCACTGTGCACTTCGTGTGAGTCCATATACTATTATACGCTATTTCTTGAATATAAGCAAAGATATAACCATTATTACGCTACGAACTTTTGCCAAAACATTCTTAAAAAATCACTTATATATGTATCTTCTATAACTTCAGTAACTTGCCAATGCTTTGGAAACAGCATTTGGTACTTTTGTGTGTTGTACCGCGTATCTAACAAGACTGCAACCCCGCGATCTGATTCTGTTCTAATAACACGTCCTACTGCCTGAATAACTTTGTTCATCCCGGGAAACGTATAGGCATAGTCAAACCCATCTAACCCTTGCGTGTAAAAGTAATCTTTAAGCAACTCGTTGATTTTATTAAATTGTGGTAAGGCGACACCCACAACACAAACACCGGCCAACATATCACCAACATAATCTACGCCTTCACTAAAGCTTCCGCCTAATACAGAAAATAGTAGCTTAGGCTTAATAGCTGGACGCTTAAAGGTATCTAATAACGTTTGACGTTCAACCAAACCCATATTTTGCTTATGTATCAACACATCATAGCCAGTAGCGTCAAACGCTTCCAAAACCATATGTAAATATGCATATGAAGGAAAAAATACAATATAATTCCCAACTTTGCTCTCTAACATTGCATATAAAGTATCCACAATCCGAGAAACACTTAAGTGACGCTGACGATACTTAGTCGTCGTCGCAGTATCGATAAACACCCCAAGCTGACTTGGATTAAAAGGACTCGGTATTTGATAGTCATGCCCGTAATTTTTCGTCAACAATGTTTTGAAGTACGTCGTTGGGGTCAATGTTGCTGAAAAAAATGTCGCTCCGTTGACACTGTGTTTTATCGTTTCTAACAATGGTGTAGACGCATCTAAACAAAGGATTGAAAAAACGGTATCATCGCGCTCGTTCGCAATGGTAAAACGAAACGCTTCCGTAAAGTAATCATGAATACGCAAAAACTGTACAAGCATAAAATAGCCTTCTCTGATCACTTTCCGTTTTTGGTGCTTTTTGTGTGTTTCTAATAGTTTCTCAAGTTTTTGTGTCACACCTTCTAGCGCGAACAATAAGCGTTCATCCACAGTATCATCAATGTGGAGTGTTGCATTAGCAGCATGCGCATCCTTAACCATTTCATCCATCGTATTTAAAAGATGCATCACAGAAGCGCGTGGAGACGGTTTTATAGAGCTAAGATTATGATAGAGGTCATTAACACTTTTTCTTGATAATGATGCAGAATACATCGCCCGTGAACGATCGACAAGATTATGCGCTTCATCAACAAGTATTTTAGGTCGGTACAATGAATCTTCAAAAAATCTAAGCAATCTTATTCTAGGATCGAAAACATAATTAAAATCGCATAAAACAAGATCTGCATACTCCGCGATCGTTAACGCAAATTCATGTGGACAAATCGTATGCAATGCACCATATTGTTTTATAAGTGGAGCATCATAAATATCGTCATGAATAAAAATATCTTTTAAAGCCTCTCTCAAGCGGTTAAAAAACCCTTTCGCAAAAGGACAAATATCAGGGTCACAATCAACTTCTGCTTGTAAGCACATATTTTCTTTTGAGTTTAATGTAACTGACTTAATTTTTAAGCCATGGGCTTTTAAATCTTCCACCGTTTTAACCGCAACTGTTTTCCCAACATTTTTTGCGGTTAAATAAAACAGTTTATCTTCTTTTTTCGTTAACGTTTTTAACCCAGAATATAAAGCTGCAATCGTTTTTCCAATTCCTGTTGGTGCTGTTGCATATAAAACTTCTCCTTTAATTAAGGTACGATATATTTCTGACATAAACGGTTGTTGTCCTTCGCGATACACTTGGTAAGGAAACGTTAGACCCTCTAATGTCTTTGTACGGTTATCGTAGTGTTCTCTAAAGATCATTACCCATTCGATATAAGCATCTAAGGCTTGATAGAAAGCGCGTTCTAATGCTTCTACTGTGTAACAGTCTTTAATGGTTTTTGTGGTTTTGTTCTCGCGGTGAATATAGTGTAACCAAACCTCTATGTTTTTAAGGTTGTGTTTCTTTACATACATATAAGCATACATAAGCGCTTGCATTAAATGTGCAGGATAGGTTTTTTCGTCGATCAAATGGACTGCAGTTGATGTACTTTTTATCTCTTCGATGATCAATTTATCCTCGCGGTATAAAAGACCATCAATACGGCCACTTAACAAAAACTCAATATTTTTATACACATCAGAAAAAGACACAAAGACCTCGCTTTGGTCTTTGTCAACATACGTTTGTTGATGTTCAAAATGCAGTGCTTGACCGCGTTTTTGAGCTTCGCGCACACGCCCTTTGCTTTCTAAATCTCCAGACGCATAAAGGAACGTCACTAACTCCTTTACGGCAATCTTTACCGTCTCCATAAAAATCATCCTTTACTCTCGTTTATTGTACCATATATTCGTTTTGATTTTTGCGTTTTTATTAACTGTGATACAATAATACGTGAGGTGATTTTATGAAATTTGAATCGTATAAGTACGAACGTCCGAATATGGATGACATGCAAAAATCTTTTGAATCTGCGTTAAAGCAATTTACTGAAGCAAAGCATGCTCAAGAACAAGAAAAAGCGATTGATCAAATCAACAAGCTAAGATTTGATTTTGGAACCATGGCACGACTTGCATCAATACGGCACTCCATCGATACGACAGATGCCTTTTACGACAAAGAAAAAGACTTTTTTAATCAAAACAGTCCAAAGTTTAGTCAACTCAACAACATGTATTATAAAGCCTTAGTTGCCTCTCCTTTTAAAAACGAACTTATTAAGAAAAAGGGGAGATTATTATTTGATCAGGCTGAACAAAGTATTCGCACATTTAGCGAAGCGATTTTAAGTGATTTACAAGAAGAAAACGCCTTAGCAAGTGAACATCAAAAACTGCTTGCATCCGCACAAATTGATTTTGACGGCGAAAAACGGAATTTAAGTCAAATGTCGCCGTTTGCACAAAGTCCTGACCGAGAAGTGCGTAAAGCAGCTTCTAAAGCGGTGACTGCTTTTTATAAAGCCAATGAAGCGAAGTTCGATGAAATATATGATAAGCTCATTAAAGTTCGCACCACCATCGCTAAGAAACTGGGTTATCCTTCATTTACCGAACTTGCTTACGACCGTTTAGGTAGAACTGATTATGATGCATCCGATGTAGCGAACTATCGTAAACAGGTAGTAGAGTCCATTGTTCCATTAAATACGAAGTTGGTAAAACGTAAACAAAAAAGGCTGAATCTAGATCCGCTTTACCACTATGACTTAGCGTTAGATTATTTAAGTGGTAACCCAACGCCAAAGGGTAAAAAAGATTGGCTCGTAAAACAAGCAAGTACGATGTATAAAGAAATGAGTACAGAGACTGATGCGTTTTTCAGTTTTATGCAATCGCGTAACTTACTAGATTTAGAAGCAAAAAAAGGAAAAGCAGGTGGTGGATACTGTACCTTTATTCACAATTATGATTCGCCGTTTATATTTGCGAATTTTAATGGGACCAAACATGATGTCGATGTCTTAACCCACGAAGCTGGTCATGCTTTTCAAATGTATATGAGCCGTCATCATGAAGTCCCTGAATATCATATGGCTACGATGGAAGTGAGTGAAATCCACTCGATGAGCATGGAGTTTTTTGCTTGGCCATGGATTGATAAGTTCTTTAAAGAAGATACAGAAAAATATAAGTTTAGTCATTTATCACAAGCGTTAGGGTTGATTGCTTATGGGGTTGCAATTGATGAGTTCCAGCATGAAATGTACGCCAACCCTGAAATGACCATTGCGGAGCGTAAAACTGTTTGGCAACGTATTGATAAAAAATATTTCCCTTATAAAATATACGATGATAATGCTTATTTAGAAGCTGGTAATGGCTGGCAAGGTATTATGCATATATTTGCAGTGCCGTTTTATATGATTGATTACACCATTGCACAAGTCTGTGCGTTCCAATTTTGGGTGTGGAGTCAAGACAACAAAGAGGCTGCTTGGGAAAATTATGTGAAGTTATGTAAAGCCGGAGGTTCGAAAAGCTTCTTAGATTTACTTGATTTAGTTAATTTGCAAAATCCTTTTACTAAAGGCACTTTAGACCAAGTCATTCCTAAAATCAGTCACTATTTAGACAATATTGACGATTCAACGTTTTAGTAAAGCATGCTCACATGTATCGTGTGAGCATTTTTTTTGCAATCATAAGCACTTTAGCTGTTAATCGGTGCACTATAAAAATAATTATTGCTTTTTAAATGGTGCTACCTTATATTGAAATTGAAGGAGGCGATTAAATGAAACGCTTATGGTTTTTGTTTTCTGTTGTAATTTTTAGTTTAGCGATAAGTGCTTGTAGCCGTAAAACAACTTATGAAGATGTTTTTGATGCGGCTGGATTGGCTCAAGTTCAAAATGAAAAACATTTAAGAAGTCTTATTACTCAAAGTTCCAATGTATTTAGGTCTCAAGCGGATACAGATGGTATTACTGATGATGATGCGGGCAACGGTGATGAGTCAGGTAACGAACACTCAACAACGAATGTACAAGTCGATGGTATTGATGAAGGTGATCGTGTTAAAACTGATGGCGATGCTATATATATCATTAAAGATAATGTATTTAGGGTTGTTGAGGTTGGTAATGGTTTATCAGAGCGTTTTGTTAAAGACTATGATATAGCTGAATACGGTAGTTATACAGAACTCTACCTCACAGAGCAGTACGTTATTGCCATTGGGAGTTATTATGATTACACTGGTAGCGATGAAAGTCCAAGACCTGATATTGATGATGCTTGGGATGGTCCATCGAGTTGGTGGGGATATATTTACGGTAGTACAATTACGACCGTTGAAATATTTAATAAAGATACTTTAGACCTTGTTACTTATTATGAGGTGCAAGGTAATGTTCGAACAACACGTTTGGTTGGAGAAAATTTATATTTGGTTAATACGCATACTGTCTATCAAGATGATGATGAATTACGCCCGTTTTTTGGGGTTGATGGAGTACAGTTTTTCCCTGAATATGATGAAATTCGGTATTTACCAGAAGTATCTAAAAATGCTTTCACAGTCATTACCCATATTAACTTAGAAAGTACGCCAACACTCAATTATGATTTGTTTCTAGGTTCAATTGGATGGGGAAGCATATATGTTAGTCACAACAACATCTATTTTGTTACGCATTTATATACAGACACTTCAGATGCTACTTCTAGAGATGGCACAACTGATGATGCGGATGCATCAGTTGACAGTACAAGCGCTACCGCTACGATGTTTAGTTTGTTAATGTCGTTTGAGTTCACGAGTGATGGTTCCTTGACTTATGGTGGCCATGCGCGATTCAATGGTTATGTGATCAATCAGTTTGCTATTGATGAACACGACGGATACGTTCGCCTTGTTAGTACAGAAGGCTGGGGCGATAATGTGGTGAATCGGTTATATGTTTTTGAGCGAAACACCGTTGATGGTAAACCTACCTTAGAAACTGTAAGTATGCTTGATGAAGGGATTGGTAAACCTAGAGAAACCGTTCGATCTGTTCGCTTTCAAGGAGATATGGTTACAGTCGTAACCTTTGAAATGGTGGATCCATTTTATACCATTGATTTAAGTAATCCTGAAGCGCCTGTTATCGTAGGTGAACTTGACCATATTCCTGGCTTTGCGACATACCAACATCCATGGAAAAACGATACGATTATTGGCGTAGGGTACGAAACCAACGATAATGGTTGGACGATCGGCTTAAAGTTAACGCTGTTTGATGTCAGTGACCCTTTTGAACCAAAAGAAATAGGTTCACCGCTTGTACTGTTAAATGAAAGTCAAGGGTGGCAGTACGGTGAAGCTTTACACAACCATAAAGCTATTTTAGTGTCTCGACCATTTAACTTTATTGGATTTGTGATTGAATCTTCTTCTTGGCAAGATACTTACGAACACCACAGTAATTATTTAATTTTTAGTATCGATGTTGAATCAGACGATCCGATCACTATTGGTGCTTCAATATCACACGGTCATTTAGATGAGAGTGAAGAAACTGGCGATTGGTATTATTACCGTAACTTTGGGATTGACCGCGCGGTAACGATAAATGATACTTTATATGTTATATCTGGTGTTGCGGTAACGGCACATGATATTTTTGATGATTTTGAAACGATAGATACGTTAGTATTTGATTAACGAAAAGCGTCTTCGGACGCTTTTTTTTATGAATTACTTGTACTCGTTTTTAAAAGTCTCTATAATGGTTTTGGAGGCGATTACATGAGTATACATACAAACATTGATTTAAGAAAACTATTTATTTATCAAGTTTATACACGTAACCATACTGAAGCGGGAACTTTTCAGGCATTGATTGATGATCTAGACCGGATTAAGGCGATGAATGTTGATATTATTTATTTATTACCGATTCATGAAATAGGCGAAAAAAACAGAAAAGGGACGCTCGGAAGCCCTTATGCAATAAAAGATTACTATTCAATTAATCCTGAGCATGGAACATTAGATGATTTTAAAGCACTCATAAAAGCTGTAAAAAAGCGCAAAATGAAAATCATGATAGACATAGTTTTTAATCATACTTCTCCTGATTCTTCATTAATTAACACCAATCCGGAATTTTTTTACCGAAACAAGGATGGTATGATTTCCAATCGGGTAGGTGATTGGTGGGATGTAAAAGATTTTGATTATACAAGAGATAAAAATCTTTATCAAACGCTAATTGATGTCTTGCTATATTGGACAAAACTTGGAGTAGATGGGTTTCGATTTGATGTTGCTTCACTTTTACCTTTGGAGTTTTTAATAGAGGGACATCGTGCAGTTATTGAGGAGAATCCTGATAGTATCTGGCTAAGTGAGTCTGTACATGAAGGGTTTTTAAAATATATTCGTGATCAAGGATACATCGGTCTTAGTGAGTCAGAAATCTATCAAGTCTTTGACCTTGCATATGATTATGATACGCATCCAGCGTTTGAAGGCTATTTAAAAGGTGAAAGTTCTTTGCAAAGCTATGCAAATGCAGTAATGCGTCAAGAAGTAATGTATCCTCATAATTATATTAAGTTACGCAATTTAGAAAACCATGATTTTGGACGCATTGCCAATTTCGTTAATCGAGATCAAGAAATACTTAAAAACTGGTATGGTTTTGTGTTTTTTAATCGTGGTGCTACGATGATTTTTAGTGGGTCTGAGTTTAGTAACACACACCATCCAAGTTTGTTTGATAAAGACGAAATATCGCGTAATAGTCATAATCTACAACCTTACATAAAACAATTAGCAGAAATGGCCAAAAATGATATTTATGCTAAAGGTGTTTATGATTTGACAGCAACTGAAGGCTGCTTAATTGGCAAATACGAATATCTTGAAAAAAAAGCTATTGGTATATTTGATGTTGGCAAAAAAGATAAAAGTGTTAACGTTGATTTAGTTGATGGAACTTATACAAATGAAATCAACCATTCTAAAGTTGTCGTTACTGGTGGTAAAATCTTATTAGACACCACCCCTATTGTAATACATGTATAGAGCTATAAAAGCGCGTTTTAAGCGCGCTTTTAATTCTTCTTTAGCGCGGATTGTGTTATAATATGGCTGATAATTAGTTGAAGGAGTTTAAAAAATGGTTTTTGATAGTTTTTTTCATGAAGCAAAGTCAAACTTTGCTTATATTTATGATAATGATACGATACACATTAGAATTAAGATAAAAAAAGGGCTGACTAAAGATGTTAGGCTTATTTTTGGCGATCCTTTTTATTATAAAGAAGATTCTAAAGGCAACTACAAGTGGCATCCTTATGGTGATGCAATATCCATGAAACTCGATTACGAAACAGAACATCACGATTTCTTCTTTATAGCAGTGAAACCAGAGTACAAGCGCATAAAATATGTTTTTATAATAGATAATCGCTATCTTTTTGGTTCACGAGAAGTTATTGATTTAAATAGCCATTCAAATATGCGGTATAACCTTTTCAATTATTTTAATTTTCCCTATCTTAATGTCGATGACATTTTTGATGCACCAAAATGGGTAGAAAACCAAGTTTGGTATAGTATTTTTCCAGAACGTTTTAGTAATGGCGATACATCAAATAATAGAGATGATGTTTTACCTTGGGGTGATACCGATGACTATAGTAATAATCAGTCTTTTGGTGGGGATTTAAAAGGAATTGAAAATAAGTTACCTTATCTAAAATCAATCGGATTTACCGGTATATACATGACACCCATTTTTAAGGCGGGACCAAGTGCCCATAAATATGACACCATTGATTATTATAATATAGATCCACAATTTGGTACAAACGCTGACTTTAAATCTCTTGTTGAAACTGCACATGCTCTAGATATGAAAGTTATGTTAGATGCTGTGTTCAATCATACCGGTTTGTTCCATCCGTTCTTCTTGGATGTATGTAAAAAGGGGAAGGATTCAGAATATTACGATAGTTTCTATATCATAAATGATGATAAGCCTGTATTGCCTAAAAGCCCAGAAGCATTACTTTCCATTTCTCGTGATGAAGTAAAACAGTGGTTTACACCTAAAAATCTTAACTATCGAACATTTGCATTCACACCATTTATGCCAAAAGTGAATACCATGAATCCTAAAATCCAATCCTATTTCTTTGATGTTGCTAAACACTGGATAAAAAAATATGATATTGATGGTTGGCGTCTTGATGTTTCAAATGAAATTCCGCATACATTTTGGCGTGCTTTTCGAAAAGAGGTAAAAAAGGCAAAACGAGATGCATATATAGTTGGAGAAAATTGGGATAACTCCAATCCATGGCTTCATGGTGATCAATATGACGCAGTTATGAACTATGAACTACTATTTCCTATTTGGCAGTTTTTTGGTACAAACATAAATTTTCCATCCTATGACGCTAATACATTTATTTATCGTGTAAACAAAGTATTAACAGATTATCCTAAAAATGTATTGCGTTCAATGTATAATTTGGTAGATTCTCATGATACTGCACGGATAGCAACGCTTTGCAGTAACCAAACAGATCTTGTGAAATTGGTTTATCTTTTCTTGTTTTCTTTACCAGGTGCTCCAAGTATCTTTTATGGTGGTGAAATTGGTTTAGAAGGAGAACATGATCCAGATAATCGCCGTTGTATGATTTGGGATAAAAATGAGCAATGCACTTCTTTACAAACATTTGTGAAAAAACTTATTACCCTTCGCAAAACCTACGCTGCTTTCAAAAACCCCGATTTTAAATGGCGTAAAACAGGCGATTCTAATATTTTAGTTTATGAAAAAGATAATGTGACTTTTTTATTAAACAATTCAAATGAAACTAAAAAAATCTCAATCAATACA
>SKIY01000074.1 GCA_007116205.1 Candidatus Izemoplasma sp.
AAAAAAGTTTGTGTTGCGGCATATGTTAATGATGACCTCTATGATCGCAATCGCCCTATTACTGAGGATGCAACCGTCGAGATTATCACTAAAGATGATGAAGCTGCTTTAGAGGTTTTGAATCATTCAACTGCACATTTAATGGCTCAAGCAGTTAAGCGTTTGTTCGAAGATGCCCAGTTTGGTGTCGGACCTGCGATTAAAGACGGGTTTTATTATGATATTGCAACCAGTCATAAGATTACTGAAAGTGATTTACCAAAGATTGAACAAGAAATGCGTCGTATCATTAAAGAACAAACCGATATGGAGCGTGAAGTAATTTCTAAAGAAGCAGCATTAGAAAGATTTAAAGACGACCCATATAAAATAGAACTTATTGAAGATTTGGCGGAAGATGAATCTATTTCTATTTATACCCAAGGTGAGTTTGTTGATCTTTGCCGGGGCGGTCATGTTGGAAATACGCGGTATATTCAACATTTTAAATTACTAAGTGTTGCGGGTGCGTATTGGCGTGGGGATTCTGACCGCGATATGTTACAGCGTATTTATGGTACGAGTTGGTTTACTAAAGAAGACTTAAACAAGCATATAAACATTTTGAAAGAGCGTAAAGAGCGCGATCATCGTCGTTTAAACAAGCAGTTAAAGATTTTTGATATATACGAAGAGTCTGGTAAAGGGCTTGCTTTTTGGCTGCCAAATGGTTATACCATTAGAAGAGCACTTGAAGACTATGTGTATAAACTTGAACGCAAAGCAGGCTATCAACATGTATCCACACCGATATTAGGGAGCAAAACACTTTATCAATTAAGTGGACATTGGGATTTGTATCGCGATAACATGTTCCCACCGATGAAGCAAGATGATGAAGAGTTTGTGTTGCGTCCGATGAGCTGTCCACATCATATGCTTATTTACCGTTCTGAATTACGCAGCTACCGCGATTTACCGATTCGGTACGCAGAGATAGTCACCCAACATCGGTATGAAGCGAGTGGGTCTTTAACAGGTCTTGAACGTGTTCGAGCGATGACATTAACGGATTCACATATATTTGTGCGCAAAGATCAAATTAAAGAAGAAGTGCTTGCGGCATATCAGTTAATACTAAAAGCCATTAGTGATTTAGGATTAAAAATAGATTATATTGAGCTCGCTTTACGCGACAATGAAAAAGGAAAATTCCACAACAATGATAAACTGTGGGATGAAGCTGAAGCGATGCTAAAAGCGTTGCTTGATGAAGAAAATATTACGTATAAAATTATGACGGGTGAAGCTGCGTTTTATGGGCCGAAAATCGATATTCAAGTACGTACAGCGATGGATCATGTGATTACGATGAGTACGGTTCAACTTGATTTCTTAATGCCGGAACGTTTTGATTTAACGTACATCGGTGCAGATGGTGAGAAGCATCGTCCCGTTGTAATCCACCGAGGATTAATATCAACATGGGAACGGTTAATGAGCATTTTAATGGAACAGTATAAAGGGGCTTTTCCGTTATGGTTAGCACCAGAACAAATAAAAGTAATTCCTGTTAATAACGATGCCCATGGCGATTATGCACAAGCATTAAACGCGCGCTTTGTTGATGAGGATTTGAGAAGTGCTTTAGATACAAGAGAAGAAAAACTTGGCTATAAGATTCGTGAAGCACAGACACAAAAGATACCGTATCAACTGGTAATTGGTGACCAAGAGGTTACGAATGAAACGGTGACGTATCGTCGTTATGGTGAGAAAGAACAAGCGACGGTTTCTGTGGATGATTTTGTACAAATGATTCGAAAAGAGATTCGTGAAAAGACATTAAGACATGAATAAAGCGGCAAAAGCCGCTTTATTTTTTTTGTTTTAAGGATTGTATGAATGTAGTGTCTGGGTCAATGTAAATGGTTTTTTGTTGCGAGTACCGTACAAAACTTGGGAGCTTTCCTGGTATTTTTTTAATGTTTCTCACTTCCGTATAATCAACAGGGACACTTGAGCTATGCCGTAGTTTTGAATAATAAGCTGCTAAGTTTGAGGCCGCTCGAATGATGTCTTCTTTTAGTGGAAAGCTTGATTTCACGACGACATGACTACCGGGTGCGTTTTGTACATGGAACCATACATCATTATGTTTTGCTAAGTCATGGGTTATTTTTTCGTTTTGCAGGTTGTTTTTTCCAACCATTATTTCAATGTTATCAAATAAATAGGTGGTGATGTTTGTGCGTTTTTGTTTTCCTTTTTTTGTTTGTTTTTTCAAATATTTTAGGGATTGTAGCTCGCTGCGTATTTCTTCTAAATCTTGAAGACTTGCTTGGTCGATTTGGCTTTCAATGACTTGAAAGTATTCGAGTTCGTGCTTGGCTTTTCGCATTTCTTTTTTTATGTAGGGTATACTGGTTTTACGTTTTTTATAGCGTTTGAAGTAAGCATCGCTGTTTTGTATAGGTGTTTTAGTTGGGTCTAAAGGAATGCGTACAGGTGTTTGTGTATAATAGTCTGTTATGTTTAGGTGTTTATCACCTTTTTTTATGAGGTGTTGATAGCTTAATATAAATTCACCATTTCGTCTAATCGTTTCTAGGTCGTCTGTTTTGTTTAAATCTTTCTGAAGTTTTTCCCGTTTGTTTTTTAATTTATCGATTTGTCGCGCAACAAACTGGGTTAAGTCTTTGGCTTTTTGTTTGCGTTTATCAGCGGTGTCCCGCTCATAAAAATATGTATCAAAAAGTGCTGTGGTTGTTTTGAAGGTGGTTTTTACGCCGTCAATATGCGTTAAGTCTAGATAACTAAAGGTCGCTTTTTTATTGAGGGTGATGTTGTAGTTGGTTTCTTGTAACATTGACTTAAACAAGGTGATACGGTCAATGTTAGGAAGTAGTCTGTGTTTGTACTCATGAATAAATAAAGGAGAAATACCTGATAGATTTTGGAGATAATCTTTGACACTTTCTAAGGGTGTCTTTTCTAAAAACGCTGTTAAAGTGTCTTCATTATAAGGGTTAATGCGTTCATCGGTCGGATATCGGTATTGTGCACCTGGGACTATTGTTCGATCTTGTTGGTCGAATGGGCCGGTGTGTTTGATGGCGTCTAACACTTTTTTGTTCTCATCTAATAAGATGATATTGGCATCTTTGCCTAAGGCTTCAAAGATAAGATATTTGTGTGTTAAATCGCCTAAATCATTTGTGGTTTTTAGTGTAAATGTAGCGATGCGATCGTTGTGGTGTTGCTGAATTGCTTCGATGCGAGACCCCTCGATGTGCTTTCGCAAAAACATACAAAACATCGGTGGGTGACTTGGTTTATCATAGGTGTTTTCGGTTTGGTGTAGTCGTGTATATTGCGGAGATATACTCATTAAAAAGGTGCTGTTTTGTTTCCCGCGCACCTGAAATAATAAATCGTATTCGGAGAGTTGATATATTTTTGTAATGCGTGTACTGAGAAGGGTGTTGTTTAATTCTTTAATGACCCGTCTCAACATAATACCGTCAAAGCTCATAGTTATCACCAACGCTATTATAGCATATTCCTTAAAAAAAACCTTTTTTTACTTACAATTACTGCGCAAAAGTGTTATTATATTATAAAACAGTTTTCTGCTAGGGAGGACCTGTATGAAGTTAAATGAACGCGGCTTGCTTATTGTGCTCAGCGGTCCCTCTGGGGTCGGGAAAGGTACTGTGCGCAAGGCTCTTTTTGAAATGGAGGGCCACGATCTTGTTTATTCGACATCAATGACGACACGACCACCGCGTGAGGGTGAAGCGGAAGGTGTCGATTATTATTTTGTCAGTAAAGAAGAGTTCGAGGAACGGATTAAAAATGATGCGTTTTTAGAGTGGGCACAGTTTGTTGGACATTATTACGGAACACCTCGAGATAAAGTTGAGGAACAATTAAAGTTAGGGAAAGAGGTTGTTCTTGAAATTGAGGTCCAAGGAGCACTTCAAGTACGAGAGAAGACAAGTGATGCCGTGTTTGTGTTTATTGCACCACCGAACAAAGAGTCGTTATATCGACGTCTGTTAAGACGTGGTACAGAATCAAATGAAGTGATTCAAAAGCGAATGGATAAAGCGCAGCGGGAATTTCCTTTAGCGCATAAATATGACTATATCGTTGTCAATGATGAAGTGACCAATGCGGCAGATCGTATTTTAGCAATCATTCGCGCTGAACATGCAAAGACTGAACGATCAATACATAAATATAATCAACTATTGGAGGTAATTGAAAATGAGTAAATATAAAGGATTAAATGAAGAAGGTTTACGGTACCCATCAATTGATGACTTACTTGTTAAGATTGATTCGAAGTACAAATTGGCTTATACTGCAGCATTGCGCGCTAAAATGTTGAAAGAAAAAGAGGATACAACGATTGAACCTAAGTGTGTGAAACCGGTTGGTATTGCACTCGAAGAAATCGAGAACGATAAGATTTATATTGAGTTTGAGTAAAGCAGAATTTTTCTGCTTTTTTTTTGCTTTTGAAGGTTATCTATATGCTATAATAAAAGAGACCAAAATGGAGTGACAATATGGAAGCACAGTTTAAGAAGTTATTGAAGTTTTTAAATCTAGAAGACAAAACTTCAACCATTACTGGCAAACTCATCGAGTTAACTGTCGATGAAGGGCGTCGTGAATGGTTTTTTAATATTGAGTTAAAAAAGCCGTTAAACGTTGAAGATTTTGCGCTGTTTGAGCAACGGCTTAAAAACGTTACGATGTTGGCGCGATCTTGTGATCATGTGAAGTATCAAATTGAGTATGAAACGATGGATCATACGTATTTGTTAGCGTATTACCATCATGCTTTAGACGTGTTAACTGCATCGCGGTCTCGTTATAAAGCGCTGGCTGGGTTTGAAGTGGAAATTGATAATGATGAGATCATTTTGATTTGTCCAAAAGATGGGAATTATGTTGAAAATATGTTGTTTGATATTAAGCAATATTTATTAATGATTGGCTTTGATACAGAAATACATATTCGTTATTGTGATAAAACGCCTTCGATTTCAGAACGAATTGAGAAGGAAGATTTAGAAGAGATTGAAGAAGCTGAACGCATGGCACCGGTAAAACAAGATGTTAAGCACTACCTTCAATATAAAGGTCGTGAAGTGAATAAAATTTCGCACAATATCCAAGATATACCTGTTGGTGATGCTTCTTTAACGACGTATAAATCGATGCATCATAAGGCGGATTTCACGATTGAAGCCAGTGTCATGAGTGTTGATGAGCGCAAGTTGAATAATCGTACCACTTTGTTTACGTTTGTGTTGAGTGATGAAAACGATTCGATCTATGTGAAGAAGTTTGTGTATGATAAAGAAGAGTTAGTGTTTTTGAGAGAGACGCTACCACATATGCATATGAAAGTGCAGGGAAGTGCACAATATGATAAGTTCGTTGATGAGGTTGTTTTAACGGCGTTAACGCTTGAGCGGACCAAGGAACCCATCCATAAGGCAGAACGTAAAGATGAAGCTGCTAAAAAACGTGTTGAGCTTCATTTACATTCAAAAATGTCGACGCTAGATGGTATTGATAGTATTGAAGATTATGTGGATACTGCCGTTCGTTTTAAACATAAAGCGATTGCTTTGACGGACCATAATACGGTTCAAGGGTTTCCAGAGTTTTACCACGCAACAAAAGGTAAACCGATTAAGCCTA
This sequence comes from Candidatus Izemoplasma sp., assembly GCA_007116205.1. Lineage (GTDB taxonomy): Bacteria > Bacillota_I > Bacilli_A > Izemoplasmatales > Izemoplasmataceae > SLQR01. The sequence goes on from SKIY01000074.1 coordinate 5,704, forward strand.
TTTATGGGGTTGAGCTCAATCTTGTCGTTGAAGATGATGTTGCGATGGCTTGGAATGATTATCAAGGATCTTTACGGGATGCAACCTATACTGTTTTTGATATTGAAACCACAGGACTTTCTGTTGATTTTTCTAAAATCATTGAGATTTCGGCATTAAAAATACGGAATCATCAAGTCATTGAACGATTTAATAAATTTGTAAACCCGCATCAAAAATTAAGTGAGTTTACAAAGAAGTTGACTGGTATTACACAAAAAGATGTTGATGACGCTGAAAATATTGATGTTGTTATGAAAGCATTTAAAGCGTTTTTTGAGGGCACGATTATGGTTGCGCATAATGCCCGTTTTGATATGGCCCATATTTATGAAAACTTAAAAAAACTTGATTTATATGAAACGGATTATCCAACGATTGATACGCTGCAAATTGCGAGACAGTTGTATGCAAATGCGTTGAAACGGTTTAATTTAAAAGCGGTCGCCAAATATTTTAAAGTAGAGTTAAAACGTCACCATCGTGCAGAATACGATACAAGTGCTACGGCGGATATTTTTAATTATATGTTAACGGATCTCGATAAGTTTGGTGTTAAGACATTTGAACAGTTGGCCAATGTTGAGAAGCACTTGAAGCAAGTGAATATTTATGCGAATGCAATGGCGAAACATATGAATATTTTGGTAAAAAATGCAGTGGGATTGAAAAACTTATTTAAGTTGGTTTCTTTAGCGAATACGGAATATTATTTTAAAGAAGCGTTGATTCCTAAAAGGGTTTTGGATAAACACCGCGAAGGGTTATTGTTTGGTAGCGGATGTATGAATAGTCGTTTATTTGAGATTGCTTTAAACTTAGGTGAGGAAGCGTTGCTTGATGCGGCGAAATATTATGATTTTTTAGAAATTCAACCGTTTGAAGATTATTTACATTTGCAACGAGATATAGATAATGTTGAGGATACGATTGAGCAGGTGCTTCGTAAAATTATTCGGGTTGGGAAACAGTTAAATATTCCTGTTGTTGCAACAAGTGATGCACACCATATTGAGGCACATGCAAAGATGTTCCGTGATATTTATGTACAAACACCTGTCGTTGGGGGCGGATTACATCCCCTTGAGCGTTATGATGATATTCCTAGTCAGTATTTCCGCACGACCGATGAGATGCTACAGGCGTTTCCGTTTTTAGAGGCAAACGACGTGCATGAAATTGTTGTAGAAAATTCTGTGAAGATTGCTAATATGATTGAAGATGTGACAGTCTTTAAAAAAGAATTATATGCACCAACGGATGATTTTTTAGCACACGCTGGTGTGCCATCTGTAGAGAAGAAGATGAAGTCGGACGTTTATGAACGGGCGTATGCGCTTTACGGTAATCCGCTCCCGCCTTTAGTAAACGATCGTTTGAATAAAGAAATGGAAAGCATTTTAAAAAACAAGTTTTCAACCGTGTATTATATATCGCATTTGTTGGTTAAAAAATCGCTTGATGAAGGGTATTTGGTTGGCTCACGTGGAAGTGTTGGGTCCAGTTTAGTTGCAACGTTTATGGATATTACTGAAGTAAATCCATTACCACCACATTATGTATGTCCGAAATGTCATTTTTCATGTTTTAAAATGAGCCCAGATGAAAAGAAAAAGTATGGGGTTCGTGATGATGAACGGGCGCACCAGCAGTTACTTGAAGAAGTATCAAGTGGGTTTGATTTAAAACCGTTAACATGTCCAAAGTGTGAACATGATATGAAAAAAGATGGACATGATATTCCGTTTGAAACGTTTTTAGGGTTTAAAGGGGATAAAGTACCGGACATTGATTTGAATTTCTCTGGTGATTACCAACCTATTGTCCATGAGTATATTCGTACTATTTTTGGCGCTGATCGTGCTTTTCGGGCAGGAACAATTTCAACAGTCGCAGATAAAACGGCTTTTGGGTATGTTAAAGGATATGTTGAGAAGAAAAATTTAACGCTACGCAAGGCAGAAATTGAACGCCGAGCAAAAGTTATTGCAGGGGTTAAACGTTCGACGGGGCAACACCCTGGTGGTATTGTTGTGGTACCGAATTATAAAGAGATATATGATGTTACACCGGTTCAGTATCCTGCGGATGCCATCGATTCAAAATGGAAGACCACGCATTTTGATTACCATGCATTTGAAGATAATTTATTTAAGTTAGATGTACTTGGTCATGATGACCCAACGATGATACGTTATTTAATGGATTTTGTTAAGGATGACCCGATTAACTTCCCGTTTTCTGATGCACGTGATATTCCGATTGACGACCCTAAAGTGTATAAGTTGTTGTCGGGGACTGATGTGATTGGTTTGAAACCGACAGATATTAATAGCGAAGTTGCGAGCTTTGGTGTCCCAGAGATGGGGACATCGTTTGTTCGAAGTATGTTACGGGATTCGCGTCCACAAACATTTGCGGATATTGTTAAAGTTTCAGGACTTTCACACGGGACGGATGTTTGGTTAAACAATGCTGAAACATTGGTTACTGGTAAAAATGTGAAGTATGGTAAAATACCTTTTAGTGATGTGATTGGCTGCCGTGACGATATTATGGTGTATTTAATTCAAAACGGGTTAAAAAGTGAGGTGGCTTTTGAGATTTCTGAGTTTATCCGTAAAGGAAAAGCCGCTAAACAACCGGATCAATGGGAAGGGTATAAGTTGGTTATGCGCGAAAATGGTATCCCTGAGTGGTATATCTGGAGTGCAGGTCAAATTAAGTATATGTTCCCAAAAGCGCATGCGACGGCGTATGTAATGATGGCGCTTCGTATTGCTTGGTTTAAAGTGTATCGTCCGATTTATTTTTATTCAGCATATTTTTCAAAACGGGCACGTGATTTTGATTTAATTGCGATGCAAGGTGGCGAATATGCAATTGAAAAGCGGATGCATGAAATTGACAGCAAAGGCAATGCTGCGACCGATGTAGAAAAACGGTTGTATACCGTGTTAGAGGTTGCTTTAGAGATGGTGAAACGCGGATACAGTTTTAAACCCGTGGATATTATGCATAGTGAAGCCCGTGATTTTGTGATTACGGATAGTGGGTCTGCTTTACGTTTACCATTTGTTGTGTTAGATGGTATGGGTGTAAAGGCTGCGCAAACGATTATTGATGCGCGCGATGAAAAAACGTTTACCTCACGAGAAGATGTAAAAGAGCGGACGAAGATTTCAAAAACCATATTTGATACATTAGAAGCGTTAGGTTCGTTTGGCGATTTACCAGAATCAGGACAAATTAATTTATTTGATATAGGCTAATAATTAAGATTTTGATATAATGTTTTTTAAGGAGTGATTATGATGATGAGATTTAGAACAATGAATCCTGTATTTAGACACGCGAGTAAAGCGAGTGCATACACAAGTGATAATGCGGCGACATACAGTGGTGTGGTTTCAAAAAGTGCGCTTTTATTAGCGATCATGTTTGTTTTTGGTGGGATTAGTATGAATCGCTTGATGTATCAAGCGCAGTTACCACCAGGTGGTATTGCGATGTTAATCGCGGCACCGATTGTTGGACTGATTTGTGTAATTGTAGCGATGACGAAACCAACCTCTGCGAGAACGGCGTCGATTATTTATGCGGTTGCACAAGGGACGTTTTTAGGGGTTATTTCTGGGATGTATGAAATTATTTATGGCAATCAAATTGTTATGACGGCGCTGATTGCAACCGGTGGTGTATTTGCGGCGATGCTTTTCTTATACGCTTCTGGGTTGGTGCGTGTCACGCATATGATGCGGAAAATATTATTTACGGCTTTACTTGGGTTGCTTTTTACGAGTTTTGTGATGTTTTTTCTGTTTGTTTTTGGTGGCTTTAGTTATGAACAAAACCTTGGGCTGATTTTTGCGATTGTTATTATTAGTGTGATTGTGGCATCGTTGTTTTTATTGGTAGACTTCGATAATATTGAACGGATGGTTAGCGCAGGTGTTGAAAAACATTATGAATGGGTTTTATCTTTAGGATTACTTGTTACGTTGGTGTGGCTATATATTGAGTTATTGCGCTTAATTGCTATCTTACAAAGACGTCGATAACACGCATTTTGATGCGTGTTTTTTTGTGCAATCGTTTACAAATGGATGGAATTTTGATACATTTAAATAGAAAGCGAGGAGAATAATTATGGAAAAATGGAGTTTAGATGCTCTTTATAAAGGGTATGATGAAGCTTTTGAAGCTTCAGTTAAAAACATCGAAACGTTAATTGAGGACGCGGATGCGTTTGCGAAACAATTGGATACAGTAGGGGATAATACTGAACGATTAAAAACGTATGTAACGATTGCTTCAAAGTTGCGAGAAACCATGCTTAAAGCCTATGCATATGTAAGTTTACGTTTATCTACGGACGCACAAGATGAAGAATCAAATGCCTGGATGAATAAGATGCAACAGCTTTCTAGTAAGACAACAGAGTATAATACGAAGGTGTCTAAATGGATTCCGACGATTAAAAATCTTGATGAGATCATCGAAAGCGATGCGTCGTTAAAACCGTATGCGTTTCATTTAAACAGTATTAAAGATCGTGCGAAGTATGTGCTTTCTGATAAGGAAGAACAACTTATCTCTAAGTTATCACAAACTGGGTCAAGCGCTTGGGGAAGACTGCAAAGCTTATTGACGAGTATTGTTGAGGTAGAGTATGAAAATGAAGTGGTGACGCTTTCTGATATTCGTAATAAAGCACATAGCAAGGATGCAGATGTACGTAAAAAAGCATATGAAGCGGAGATAAAAGCGTATAAGAAAGTTGAACATGCGGTCGCCGCAGCGTTAAACAGTATTAAAGGTGAGGTTAATGAGATATCGAGTTTACGTGGGTTTGAAAGTCCTTTAGATGAAGCGGTTTATAATTCTCGTATGCAAAAAGAGACGTTGGATGCGTTGATTGGTTCAATGCAAAAGCATTTACCGATGTTCCGCAAATACTTAAAGCGTAAAGCGACTTTATTAGGCCATGAAAACGGGTTACCTTGGTATGACTTGTTTGCACCACTTGGTAAGAGTAATCGTGCGTTTAGTTCTAAAGAAGCGATTGATTATGTGGTTAAAAACTTCAAAAGTTTTGGGGATGATTTAGCGAATTTAGCACAGCGTGCTTACGATGAATCATGGATTGATTTTACCCCGCGCTCTGGTAAACGTGGTGGCGCTTTTTGCTTTAATCTTCATCCGATTAAACAAAGTCGTGTGTTGATGAATTTTGATGGTTCATTTTCAAATGTTATTACCTTGGCGCATGAACTAGGTCATGCGTATCACGGGGACCGAATTTTCCGTGAACCTATTTTGAATTCTAGTTATACAATGCCTGTGGCTGAGACGGCGTCTACGCTTTGTGAGACAATCGTGAAAAAAGCTGCACTAAAGGATTCATCAGGAGAAGAACAGCTATTTATTCTTGAACAATCACTGATGGGGACAACACAAGTGATTGTTGATATTATGTCGCGATACTTATTTGAGAAGCAGGTTTTTGAAGCGCGACAATCAACACCGATTTCTCCTAATAAGCTTAAAGGCATGATGGAAGCGGCACAAAAAGAATCGTATGGTGATGCGTTAGATGCATCTGTGTTGCATCCATATATGTGGGTAAATAAAGGACATTATTATAGTGGTAGTTTAAGTTTTTATAATTTCCCTTATGCTTTTGGACTATTGTTTGCTAAGGGGTTATATGCGAAATTCCAAAGTGAAGGTAGTGCTTTTGCAAAAGATATCGATCACTTATTACAAAAGACTGGTCAAATGTCTGTAGAAGATGTTGCAGCGTTAGTTGGTATCGATGTGAGTAGTGAAGCGTTTTGGGATGCTTCTTTGAAAGTCATTGAAGAAGAGATTGCGTTGTTTTTAAAAATTACTGCATAAATAAGTCGGCTGCGGCCGGCTTTTTTTTGCTTATAGTTGAAAATTGCGATATCTTTGTATATAATAGGCATAACACGATGAACGGACTATGTGTTTTTGGATGGTTTCTAAAGAGAGGAACGGGGGCTGCGACGTTCTGAAACTAAAAAACATTTCACCCGTGAGTGATGCTAATTCCATCCGTTGTTCCGCGTTAAGGGATTAAAGCGCCGACAGTGTCGGAAGTAAGGTGGTACCACGGAGAATATTCGTCCTTTATTTGGGGCGTTTTTTTATTATATGAGGAGGTATGAAAGATGGATTTAGAAAAAATTATTTTAGAACATGAAGCCGCGTTAAAAGAAGCATTAAAAACTGTAAATAAAATTGAAGCGCTACAAGATGTTAAGGCACAGTTTATTGGTAAAAAAGCAGAGATTAGTAAATTGATGCGGCATATGAAGGATTTGCCAAACGAGGAAAAACCGGCTTTTGGTCAAGCGATTAATGCGGCGAAGCAACGGTTTTCTACGTTGATTGAAGCACGTAAAACTGAAATTTTAAAGACGCAGCTAAATCAGAAGTTGGCACGTGAACGTATTGATGTGACGCTGCCTGCGCCTGACTTTAGCCCTGGGAGTCCGCATTTATTACGGACGGTTATAGAAACGGTGGAGGATTTGTTTTTAGGGATGGGCTATTTGGTAAAAGAGGGGCCCGAGATTGAAAGTGATGAGCTGAATTTTGAGAAGTTGAACTTACCAAAAGATCATCCAGCGCGCGATATGCAAGATAGTTTTTATATTACAGAGGATACTTTGTTAAGAACGCATACCTCACCTGTTCAAGTACGGACGATGTTGGCGTATGGCGGTAAAGAACCGGTGAAGATTATTTGTCCGGGTAAAGTCTATCGTCGCGATGATGATGATGCGACACATAGCCATCAGTTTATGCAAATTGAGGGACTTGTGGTGGATACGGATACATCGCTTGCGGATTTAAAAGGAACGCTTTTAGCGGTAGCACAGAAAATGTTTGGGAAAGATCGAAAAATCGTTTTGAGACCATCGTATTTTCCTTTTACAGAGCCTTCTTTTGAGGTGGATGTAACCTGTTCTAATTGTGATGGGGCTGGATGTAATATGTGTAAACACACTGGCTATATTGAGATATTAGGTGCTGGAATGGTCCATAATAATGTCTTAGAAGCGGCTGGGTATGACAGTACGAAGTATCAAGGCTTTGCGTTTGGTATTGGGGTAGAGCGAATTGCAATGCTGAAATATGGTATTGATGATATTCGTCATTTCTATGTGAATGACCTTAGGTTCAATACGCAGTTTAAGGGAGGACAATCATGAAAGTATCTATGCAGTGGTTAAGAGATTATGTTGATATTAATGAAGATATTGAGACGATAGCACAGGCGTTCACATTACATTCTCAAGAGGTTGAGTACACGAAAAAGCTTGTTTCTGCGACGAAGTTGGTGATTGGACATGTTATAAACTGTGAACCACATCCCGATGCAGATAAGTTACGTGTGTGCACGGTTGATGTTGGAGATGAAACATTGACGATTGTTTGTGGCGCTGAAAATGTTGCTAAAGGACAGTTTGTGATTGTCGCTAAAGTAGGTGCTATATTACCTGGTGATTTTGAAATTAAAGACGCGACGATTCGTGGCGTGGCTTCATCGGGAATGATTTGCAGTTTGGATGAACTTGGGATTGAACATAAATACCATAACGAAACGGGTATTCATGTTATTGAAGGCGAGGTTCGCCCGGGCGATCAGGCACTTAAAGCTTTGTATTTAGAAGATGAAGTTATGGCACTTGATTTAACGCCTAACCGCATGGATTTGTTGTCGATGCATGGTGTTGCTTATGATGTTGCAGCGATTTTTGATAAACCGTTAACATTACCAGAAGTGAAAATTCAGTATAGTGACGATGTAAATCCGATGCAGATTCGTACTGAAACGAAAGATTGTATGAGCTATTATGGGTCGGTTATCGAAGGGATTACAGTCAAACCGAGTCCGTTATGGCTTCGCGCTAGATTAATTGCGGCTGGGGTTAGACCCATCAACAATGTGGTGGATATAACCAATTATGTGATGTTAGAAACAGGGCAACCACTGCATGCCTTTGATTTTGATTTGTTTGACAGTGATACAGTGGTTGTACGTCATGCAAAAAAAGATGAGACTTTTGTAACGCTGGATGATAAATTACGTGTCTTAGATGAACAAGATATTTTAATTACAAATGGCAAACGACCAGTGGCTTTAGGTGGTGTAATGGGTGGTGCAGACACTGAGGTTCATGAGAAAACAGCACGCATTTTACTTGAATCTGCTGCATTTAATCCATTAAACGTAAGGAAGACATCGACGCGACTGGATTTACGAAGTGAGTCGAGTTTACGCTTTGAAAAAGGCATTGATTTAGGGAAGACTCGATATGCTTTAGATCGTGCTACAGAACTGCTTATTAAGTATGCTAATGCGTCGGTACGCAAAGATGTGGCATACTTCGATAATAGCGTTCAAGAAGCGGCTGTGATTGAGGTGTCGTTGGCTCAGATTAATCATGTTTTGGGTAGCGCATATGATGTTGAACATGTCGCATCTGTGTTAAAGCGTTTGCGGTTCGTGTATACGCTTGAAGACGAGGTGTTTAAAATTACTAAGCCAACGCGACGTCCTGATTTTGCGTCTTATCAAGATATTATTGAAGAAGTTGGCCGGATTAGTGGCTATACAGATTTGCCAGCAACCTTGCCAAAAACAGTTTCTGTAGGGGCTTTGACGCCACTACAAAAGTTCCGTCGTAGTTTAAGAAAGTTGCTGAATGGATTAGGACTTGATGAGGTAATTACATACAACTTACAAGATAGTGAAATGGTGCATCAGTTGACGCTTGATAAATCAGTGACGCCAATTAAAGTGAAACATCCTATGTCTAAAAACCGTAATGTGTTGAGAATCAGTCCACTCAATGGTTTGGTTGAAGTGATTGCGTATAATGTTGCGCGACGACTTGATGCAGTACATATATTTGAGATTGGAACCAGTTACACAGAAAAAGGTGAACGTGAAGTATTAAGTGTTGCTATGCATGGGATGTATCAAAACCGATATTGGCAGAAGACACCAAAGCTTAATTTTTATACATTAAAAGGTATTTTTGAAGCAGTGTGTAAGCATTACAATATTGAAGATATTCGCTATGAGCAAGCGGACTTAAAAGATTACCACCCCTATCAAACCGCAAAAATATACGCACGTGATGTCATGATTGGTCATATTGGAAAGATGCATCCAACGATGAGTAAAACCCATGATTTAAACGATGTTTATTTACTTGAGATTGATCTTGCTTTTTTGGCAAATCATGCTCAAGCTTTACCAGCATATAGTGCGATTGAACGGTATCCGAGTGTTGAACGAGATTTAGCGATTGAACTTGATGAAAAAATTACTGCAGCAGCTGTTATTGATCTTGTAAAAGAAAGTGCTTCAAAGCGGATTAAAGATGCGTATATATTTGATGTGTATTCAGGTGAAGGGTTAGGCGAAGGTAAGAAATCACTAGGTATACGTATGGTGTTTAGTGATGCAGAGCAAACGCTCACTACAGCATTGATTGATGCGGAGACAGATAATATTCTTGAAGCGTTAAAGCGTACCTTTAACGCGAAACTACGATAATAGAGACATTATTAACTTGGTCTATGCTATAAAATATAAGGGAGATGGATGTATGAGGAAAGTATTTAGTGTTTTGTTATTGGTTTTTGCTATAGGGATTTTGTCAGGATGTTCTAGTCCAAAACGGTTTGCAGAAAATCATTTTGAAGCGGCATTAGAATTTATATTTGTAGACTTAGATGTTAGTAGTGATGACGTTGAGATTCATGAGGTTGAATATTTTGGAAGCATCATTGATTTCAATCTTGACGAACTAAAGTCTACTGGAATGGTTGCGAATGTTTACGTTAGTTATACAGTGGTTGTTTATTACCTTAATATGACCACAGAAGATGAAGATTTTGAAGTGCTTTACATGTACACATTAGCAGAAGATGAAGATGGAAAAACATTTTCTGAGCAAGACTTTGATTTTGGGAGTAAAGCCGAGTTTGATGCGTTTGTGGAAAGTTCTGATACTCAACTTGAAAACGATCGTGAGCAAGGTGAGATTGATAAGTACCGATCATC
>SKIY01000051.1 GCA_007116205.1 Candidatus Izemoplasma sp.
GAGTAATCCTGGGATTATTAAAGATTTAAAAGCTTTGGGGTTAAAAACGGTGCGTACCGATGTTGGCGATAAAGATGTTAGTCAAGAAATGCGTAAACACGGGTTTAGTCTTGGTGGCGAAAATAGCGGCCATATTATTGTTAGTGAGTATATGCAAACTGGTGATGGCGTATTGGTTGCTGTGTTGCTGCTTCAAATGATGCAAAAACTGCGGTTACCACTGGCTAAAATCATTGAAGATGTTCACATGTATCCACAAAAAAACACCAACATTAAAGATGTTGATAAGGCAATATTAGAAGAAAAACATGTTAAACAAGCCATTAAAGATGCAGAAAAAACATTGGGAAGTGACGCTTTATTGGTGGTGCGGCCAAGTGGGACAGAACCGTTAATCCGTGTGACGATAAGTCATCCCGATGAAACGGTATTAGATGCAGTTATGGCTTCATTAGTTGAATGTATTAAGAAAGGCGGCGATGCGTAATGATTACAAGACGTGCAATTGTGTTAGCAGCAGGAAAAGGAACAAGAATGAAAACTGATTTGCCAAAATGTGCTTTTCCGATATTAAAAAAACCGATGATTGAATATATTGTCGAAAATATTGAAAAAAGTATTATTGATGAAACCGTTATGGTTATCGGGCACAAGCGCGAAGTGTTTGAAGAGATGTTAAATGGGCGTGTTGATTTTGTTTATCAAGAGGATCAACTCGGAACTGGACATGCGACAATGATGGCCTCTGATAAACTCGCAGGAAAATCTGGAAGCACGATTATTTTACTTGGGGATATGCCACTCATTAACAATAAAGTCATCAATAAGATTATGAATGCGCATGAAAACAGTAATAACGATTTAACAGTGGTTACAACACACTTTGATAATCCTAAAGGCTATGGACGTATTATTCGTAATCAATATGACCGTATTACTGCGATTATTGAAGATTTAGATTGTACTAAAGAACAAAAACAAGTTAAAGAAGTGAATACCGGAATATATGTTGTCAATAATCAATTATTGTTTGATATATTACCTAAAATAGAAAAGAGTCGTCGGAAAGGCGAATATTATTTAACTGATATTGTGGCTTTATTACAAGAAGATTACCATGTTGGTACTTTTGTAATGCGCGATGCATTCCGCGTTATGGGCGTTAATGACCTTTATGCTATCAGTGTTGCTGAGCAGTGCATGCGTGATGAAATCAATAAGCAGCACATGTTAAACGGTGTTTCTATTATTAACCCAGATACGGTAACGATTGGACATAATGTTATTATTGAATCAGGGGTGACTATACAACCAAATACAACCATTACTGGTGAAAGCAAAATAATGGAAGGTGCCACGATTGGACCAAATTCAGAAATACATAATAGTATTATTTATCGTGATGTTGCTGTGAAGCACAGTATCGTATACGATAGTAAAGTGCAATCTCGCTCAACGATTGGACCGTTTGCACACCTTAGAAACAACGCTGTTATTGGACCAGATAACCGTATTGGTAATTTTGTGGAAGTGAAAAAATCAACGACAGGCGCGTTTACAAAAGCTTCGCATTTAGCTTACATAGGAGATACGACAACAGGAAGTAATGTAAACTTTGGCTGTGGGTCTGTAACGGTTAACTTCGATGGACAGAAAAAACATCAAACCACCATTGGGAACGATGTCTTTATTGGATGTAATACGAATTTAATCGCTCCGATAACGATTGGGGATCAGGTTTTCATCGCCGCAGGAAGCACAGTGACAAAAAATGTGCCTAAAGGCGCACTTGCGATTGCGAGAAATCAACAGATTAATAAAGAAGATTATACGAAGCATTTGATTCGACCAAAAACCAATAGCAAATAGTTGACAATGCTTAAAAACATGATATAATTACTAAGGTTCACATAAATATGGTGGAAAGAAGAGTACCCACTCTCACCCGATTGATTAATCAATGGGTCAACGCTAACCGAAATAATAAGCGATGATACGTGTGGGTACATTTATGTACTCACACTTTTTTTCTTGTTTTCACCAACACACTTAGGAGGTGACACGTATTAATAGAAAGTCTGAAAAACGCTCACAAAATCCAGGTATCGTTAACGATGATATCCGTGCAAGAGAAATGATGGTTATTACTGACACAGGAGAGCAACTAGGTGTTCTCAGTAAAAATGAAGCACTAAATATGGCTGAGGCCCGTTCACTCGACCTTGTTTTAGTAGCACCACAAGCGAAACCGCCCGTTGCAAAATTCATGGATTACAACAAATACAGATTCGATCAACAGAAAAAAAACCGTGAAGCTAAGAAAAAGCAAAAGACGACAAGCTTGAAAGAATTGCGCTTATCTCCAAAAATCGATACACATGATTTTGAAACGAAACTGCGTAATGGACGTAAATTTCTTGAAAAAGGGGACAAATTAAAAATCTCAATCAGATTCCGCGGACGTGAAATGGCTTATACCAATAAAGGCCGTGAAGTTATGCTCGATTTCGCCAAACGTTGCGAAGATTTAGCAGAGATTGAAAGTCGTCCTAAACAAGATGGTCGTACGATGATTATGACCATGGCACCGAAGAAAGAAAAATAACCAAAGGAGGATTTACGATGCCAAAAATCAAAACCCATTCTGGGACTCAAAAACGTATTAAAAAAACAGCAACCGGTAAAATTAAAGTATCGCATGCAAACCGTGCGCATTTAAAAACAAACAAAAATAAAAATACCATCCGAAACAACCGCAGCGCAAATTTTGCGGACAAAACGGATGTAAAACGTGTAAAACAAATCATTGACAATATCAAATAATCGATAATAAAGGAGGTAACTACCATGGCTAGAGTCAAAGGTGGTACCGTCGCACGCAAACGACGTAAAAAAATATTAAAACTCGCCAAAGGATACTTTGGATCAAAACATTTACTGTATAAAACAGCCAATGAGCAGGTAATGAAATCATGGCAATATAGCTATCGTGACCGTAAACAACGCAAACGTAATTTCCGTAAACTTTGGATTACACGTATTAATGCGGCCTCACGTATGAATGGTCTTTCATACTCACGCTTAATTAACGGTCTTAATCTTGCAGGGGTAGAAGTTAACCGTAAAATGCTAGCAGATATTGCTGTAAATGATGCTAAAGGCTTTGCAGATATTGCAGAAACGGCAAAAAAAGGACTTCGTGGTGACATCAAACGTCAAGAAGTTAAAGAAAGCCCAGCACCAAAACAACCAACTGCACCAAAACAAGCTCAACCAAAAACTTTGGATAAAGATGCTTTAGAAGCGTTGACAGTTGCAGAACTGCGAGAGCTTTGTAAAGAAAAAGATATCACAGGATATTCTTCAATGAAAAAAGCAGAACTTGTTGAAGTTTTACTGAAATAAGCAGTCAATGACTGCTTTTTTTAATGCGCTTTCCGTGATATAATTTTCATGGTGATGGCGATGCAAAATACGCGTTTAAACTTTAGTAATTATCTGTTTTTAATGAGTGTCTTAACGATGCTTGCATTTATGTTTAATATCGCGCCAGTTTTGCTGGTGCTCTTTTTACTTATCATTGCTTTTATCATTAAACATGGTTTTAATCCTTGGTATGTCTTAACGCTGCTTTTTATGGCGCCTTTAGCGACTCCAAACATCGAAGTTGATGAAGTGTTTTTGTTAGGGTTTTATGTCATTGCTGCAGTCATGCTTTTATATGATGCTTTTAAAGCACGACGCTTTGAGCGGCTAGGAAAGCTTGCCTTCCCACTTATTTTGTTTTTAGATGTATCAATCTTAGGCTTGTTCGTTGCACGCCAGTGGATCGCGGCAGTTGAAGGTGCACTTTTACTAGGAGTTGTGTTGCTGGCATATATTTATTTTGTTAATGTCATTCGTTACGATAAAAATATTTTTGAGCGGTTAACCAGGTTAGTAGTCGCAGTTGCTGTGGTTGCTTCATTACAAAGTTTATTTACCGCGGCGATTGAGTTAAGACATATTAGTAACGTTATTGAAATGTCACCGATGTCAGTCTATCCCCATTTACTTGCCATTCCTTTAGTGATTTACCATATTAGACATAGTGTCCAAAGACGGTTTTGGGTCATGATTTTTTTCGTGCTCGCAGGCGGTATTATTTTAAGCTTTTCTTATGCACGAATTTTTACGTTAATGATGATGATACTGTTCTTTTTACCCTATTGGTTTTTCCGTTCAACCCGAAAAGGTAAAATTGTTGCGACTACGGCAATCGTCATTGTGAGTACGTTTTTAGTTTCGATAATCATTCCGTTTTATGGCGCATTGGTTGATCAGTTTAGGGTGTATTTAGAGGTTCAAATTTCTGCGATGCGTGTTGGTGTTGAAACATTTTTAAACAACGTTGTCCTTGGTACAGGGGGCTTGCGAACGATGCAAGGCGTTATGGAAGAAACAGGTGAAGCACTCAGTTCGTATCAAAATATCTTTATTGAAACGGCATCTTTAGGCGTCATTGGTTTAATAGCATTCTTATACCTACAGGTTAAAAAGGTCACTTTA
>SKIY01000083.1 GCA_007116205.1 Candidatus Izemoplasma sp.
AGGTATTAAAAATATAATAATCAATTAAGAGGAGCGTTTTATGATGAGTAGTACCCTAAAATTTTGGGAAGCATTTATTAAAAACACCCATCAAAAACCAGATATTAATTATGTCAGTTGTTTTCATTTTGAGTTGACAAAGTCCTTAGCAAACGCCTTATTAGAACTTGTTCTTAAAGGTCAAAAAAAAGCTACTGCTAGCAGCTTAAATGCATTTATCATTGAAAAAGAACCATTGCCTAAAGTTGGCGATTTTCATATCGTTACGGATTGGGATGGCCATCCTAAATGTGTTATTCAGACGACTCAAGTCACAATAATGCCATTTAAAGACATGACGTATGAGATTTGCAAACGTGAAGGTGAAGATGATACATTAAAATCTTGGCAAGCGGGACACAGACGCTTTTATGAAGCTGAAGGCAACGCCTTAGGTTATACATTTACCGAAGACATGGACATTGTTTTTGAAGATTTTGAAGTTGTTTACAAAGAAGAAGGTACTTTTTAAGCAAGATAGTATGGGAACTTTTGGGTAATAAATAGTCATAAACATGTTTGTACGACACATAATGCTATTTACACAGGAGATAAAAATGAAAAATCAGCTAACAATACATAAAGCGACACCCAACCATCGCACAAGTATTCAAAAGCTTTGGAAAACCGTTTTAGAACATACCTTTGAAGCAGAAAAACCAGATCTTCATCATAACGCAAAAGATGAACTTGCTTTTAAAATGGGTCAGTTAGATGCTGCGTTTGAGAATGCGTTCACACAGTATTTTGTTGCTTATTATAAGCAGCAACTCGTAGGAACGATTGCGTATGAAACCCCGCCCAATCGCGGTATTTTAAAGCGTACGAACGATGAACTTTCTCATATGGTAGAAATAGGCTCACTTTATATCAAACCGTCGTTTCAAAAGCGCGGCTTTGGAACACAACTCATCTACTTTGTTTTAGAGACACTCTTAGATCAAGGGGTAAAAACGGTTTGCTTTGATTCTATTATTGATACTTCTAAACAAATTTGGCGACGTATTTTTGGAGAACCTAAATATTTGATACCATCAAAAAAACATGATTTTACCCACATGATTTGGGTAGTAGATGTACAAGCGGTACTGAATCGACTGGCTTTTAAAAATCAAAACACAAAGTGCATTATGATAGAAGGATTGCCAGGCAGTGGAAAGACGACTTTTTCAAAACGTCTGCAAAAGCACTTTCAAAGTAAAAAACAACGTGTTGTGCGCTATAGCGAAGGGGACTTACATCCCTTAGATTTAGCATGGTGTGCGATAGTAGATGAAAAGACCTTTGAGGCGTTATGTGAAAAGTACGATGAAGTTGTTGAAGATATAAAGAAGAATACGACAGCTGAAGATGGTATGTATATTGTTGCTTACACGCAAGTAAAACTTCCAAACCATTACAAGACGTTTCTTGATGATTTTGGTCGCTATGAAATTTACCGAAGTCATGCGCTTTCAACCTTTAAAAGTGCACATATTAAACGATGGAAAAGGTTCGCAAAAAATCTTCAACCGAATACCATCTATGTCTTTGAATGTATTTTTCTACAAAACCATATAAATGAACTGTTATTAAAATATGGATTAAACCGCGAAGAAATGATTGATTATTTCAACGCGTTGCTTGAAGCGTTATTACCGTTAAAACCACATGTGGTCTATATTGAACAATGTGATGTAAAGGACCGTATTACTTTTATTGCAAATCAACGAAAGACCAATAATCGAGAACTGTATAAAGATTGGATTGAGTATGTTATCGATTATTTTCATCGCCAACCATTATCGAAAGAAAAAGGATATCTTGGATTAACAGGCGCATTTCAGTATTTTGAAACACGACAAAGTGTCGAACTTAGTATACTGCCTAAACTCAATACCCCTTCTAAAGTGGTGACATTAAATAATGATTATGATAAAGTATTTGAACAAGTTAGTCACTATCTTGAGAAAAATATATAGGGCGTATTTTGTTATATCGACTCTTACAGGGGAAATAAAAGTAGTAATATGTGTCTTTAAAAGGCTTGTTAAGCAAGTCTTTTTTACTATATAATCTCATCAGCAAAGCACTCATCACAACAATAAATTAAGTAAGGCATGTTTAAAATTAGGTGTATGGTTTATCCTGTGAAGCGTAGTGTGATAAAATAAATTAAATACGATGACGATTTATGAGAGGTTTTTTATGACTCAAAAAGATAATCTTGTTAAAGGGGACATTAAAAAGCATTTAGGTAAGATTGCAGTGCCTGCCGCTTTAGGCTTTTTGTTTAGCACGCTTTTTAATGTTGTTGATAGTTATTTTGCGGGACAGATTGGTACAGATGCCATTGCAGGAATGACGCTTTCTTTTCCTGTGTTTTTTCTTTTGCTTGCGATTGCCTCAGGTATTGGAAACGGGATTAATGCATTAGGAGCTATTGCGCTTGGCGCTAATGATGATAAACGGTTCCATGCATTGTTTAAAAATGCGATGGGTATTGCACTGATATTTGGTGTATTCATTCCTATAATCGCACCGTTTTTAGCAAGGCTATTATTCGCTGCGCAAGGGGCTGAGGCCGCACCGCTTGAGTACGGATTACGCTACATTACTGTGGTGATGATTGGGTATGCATTTTTTATGATTAATTTTTCTTTGAATGGGATGCTTTATGCTCAAGGAAATTCAAAGCCTTTTCGGAATTTTTTACTGGTCGCTACTGTGGTTAATATTGGATTAAATCCTGTGTTTATTTTTGGCTTTTGGATTATCCCTGCTATGGATACAGCGGGGATCGGACTTGCGACGGTACTTGTACAAATGGGTGGAACAGTATATTTATTTTTTAGACTAATGGCCTCACCTAAGTTTAAAGTTAAGCGTGTAAAATCAAGAGCATTTGATGTACAGGTTGTAAAAGATATTTTTGGTCAAGGTATTCCAGCGGCTTTAAATAATGCGACCATTGCGATTGGTATTTTTGTAATAAATTTCTATGTCATGTATTACGGTGGGACAAGTACGGTCGCAGCCTATGGTATTGCGATTCGGATTGAGCAGTTAGCTTTAGTTCCGACGATTGGCTTAAATGTTGCGGTGTTGTCAATTGTTGGTCAAAGTTATGGTGCTAAGAAAAAGACACGTATATATAATGTTTGGAAACAAGGAACGATAATCGGATTAATTATAATGACTGTAGGGGTTGTTGTTATTGTACCGCTGGCGCCTTGGTTAATTGCGTTCTTTGATGATTCTAGTGATGTTATTGCATCTGGAACGCAGTATTTACGTATCGAGGCTTTTGCATTTTTAAGTTATGTGTTTTTAAATATTGGTATTGCTGTTTTGCAAGGGGTTAAAAAGCCTATGTTTGCCGTGTGGATTGGGTTATACAGACAGGTTTTACCACTAGGGCTTTTTTATCTATTGGGGACTGTTTTAGCGATGGGTATTTTAGGCGTTTGGTGGGGTATTGTGATTATTAACTGGAGTGCGGTTATTATAACGCTGCTTTACGTTAAAAAAACATTGAAGGATAGAACAGAAGACTTTGAGTAAGTCATAGCTGTTTAGCGTATAGTAACAATATAAACTATAGTTATAAGACTAGTACATAAGCTATAAATAATAAAAAAGTCGTATAAGCTAAAAGTGCTTATAACGACTTTTTGATTGTCTTGAAGGGATTACAGCGTCACTAAGTATGGGTAGATGCAGCACTTGTTGATGTTCTTTTGATTCGTGGGATAACCAATCAGGAAGTGAGTAAGGTGTAGCGCTATTGTTTGAAGCGTTTGGTGTAATATTATTTTGGTCAAAAAATTCCCAGTGATCACTGCCATCCGGATACCGTCCATAGGAGATGTTTCTTGGGACTGCAACAGGGATGACTTGATCGACTAATGTGTTTCTATCGGGTGCGGTAATAATTAAAGGTTCACCACTTCTAGAAATTCCAAAGTTCGTATGAATTTCTCCGTTTGGTGCAACTTTATCTTTCCCTGATGCGAAAACAAGTAAAAACGATCCGGGCATAATTCTAGTACCTTCTGGAAACTGCCACCGATAAGGATTATCAGCATCATCTGATAAATAATAACCCGTTAAAACGACGATGCCTTCGGTGGTATTGTAAAGTTCAATCCAGTCAGTCGTATCTCCGTCATAATCGGTTATGGTTTGACCGTTTGAAGACATATATTCGTTTATAACAACTTCTCTTGTGGGGTTCACTGGAAGAAGATACGGATACCGATAGGTAATAAAGCGCCAATAGTCTTTTAAAGGATTGAACCCTTCGTTACTATCGCTGTCTACGATGGGAATAGGGTTATCTCTAATATCTACTTCAGCATATTCACCGCGTAAAGGGTTGTCCAATAACGCACCGCGAGCCATTAATGAAGCTAAAACATCAACCTGCGTAATATGCGTATTTCTGAGATTGATGCGAATGAGTTTATGTAAGGGTTCTAAGTAAGTTATTTGTTCTTTAA
>SKIY01000089.1 GCA_007116205.1 Candidatus Izemoplasma sp.
CTCATCGACAGTTGAATCTTCTGTTAACCCATTCGCATCCGCAAAATCTTGGTTCACTAACCCTATAATTTTAAAGTACATGTACGGATCACTAAAAGTGATTAACTCTTCACGTGCTTCAGTACGGCTCATCGAAGCAATAATCAAATCAATATCACCAATTAGTAATGAGTCGATTAACACTGAAAAGTCAACATTAACAATTTCAACTTCACAGCCAATATATTCACCAAAAGCTTTTGCAATATCTACACTAATACCCGCTGGTTCATTATCATCATTCCGCATTTCGAATGGTTCGTATATTAAGTTCATCCCAACGCGCAAAGGATCCGCACCTTCTTCTTGACATTCAAGTGCTGATGCTTGTTCGCCTATATTACATGCCGATAGTACAAAAAGTACTAAAAAGACTGATAGTCCTAATACTAGTTTTTTCATAAAAACGCTCCCTTATTTTTTTATCATTATACCCAAGATTACTGCATCTAACAATTAATGTGCACATAAAAGCCCTTACATTGGTCAATACTTCAATCGAGTTCAAACTGTCAAAGCGTCGCCGCTTTAAAAACCGTAACACTTCAACATGATCCGGATGTATGTAAATATACAGTTGGGTTTCGCCAAGCTGTGATATATACATTTCACAGTGTTTAAACAACGCATCACTTACACCCTTACCTCGGTAAGACGCTTCAACATAAGTCCACACTAACCAAAAATAACCGTTTACTTTTGAAACCCTTTACGCTTTTGTGCTCCCCATTGACCACTTTCTCTTAATGCGCTAAAGGTGCTAACCGTTCGTTGTAAACTAAGCATCTGGCGGTACCCAAAGTTCTCTAAAATCGCGTATAAAATAAGCATAATCGTTTCTTTACGACTCAGCATTAATACTTCGCGTTCAATCATAAAGACACTCGCTAGTGAAATCATCACGCCAAATCCAATCGAAGCCGTAAAAATACCCAGCACAATTGTCGGACTAACCAATCCAAAAATCAACGCAAACACAAGCATTAAATAGCCTTGCGCTTCAAAAAATGGTCCCATAAATTCAAACATAAAGAAATACGGATAGCCAATAAACCCAATTTGCTTATAGCGCGGACGAAAAGCAAGTCCCCGATGATAAGACAAAATATCTATCAAACCACGTTGCCAGCGGTTGCGTTGTTTTCGCAACGTATTAATATCACTTGGTAGTTCTGTATAACAATACGCATTATGAACATATTGAACACGGAACGGCGATTTCTCTTTTAACGCATTATACGTCAACCTTACAACCAGTTCCATATCTTCGCCAACCGTGTCTTTTTGATGAATACCACTACTTGTTAAATACCCGCCTGTCTTTACCAAAGCAGCTCGGTTAAATAACCCGAAAGCACCAGAAATAATCATTAAGCTGCGCAACTCACTCCATCCAATTCTCCCACTTGTAAAGGCACGCATATACTCAATCGATTGAAAACGTGCAAGATGTTCTTTCGGTAACCCTCGAGACTTAACTTTACCCTGTTCAAAACGAAACCCATTAGCAGGATAAATATTACCTCCTAAAGCAATAAAAGGCTTTGTATCATCAAGCGTCACAGACATCAATTTAAGCAAAGCATCTCCCTCTAACACACTATCTGCATCAATACCACAAACATAAGCCATCCTACTTGCATTAATACCTAGATTCAATGCATCTGCTTTACCGCCATTATCTTTATCGATAACGACTAGATTTGGAATTGACTTAGTCATATAAAATCCTCGAATCGCCTTTGTAGAAAGTGGCAAAGCAAATGTTGGATGTTTTCTTTCTAACTTGAAATGGCTAATCAATCGCTTTAACGTTAAATCCTTAGACCCATCATTCACCACAATAACTTCATAATTTGGATACTTCAGATTTAATAAACTCGTTACACTTTCAATAATACTCATCTCTTCATTATATGCTGGTGCAATAATCGAAATCCCTGGTAATAACTTATCGGTAAATAATAGTGCATTTTTCTTAATATGCGCTAACCGCACTTGTTTTTTTGATCCAATAATTGCAAGAATCAGTAAAAATATATAAATGGTATTTATGATTACAAAATAAAAAATTAAATAGATATTTACATCAACCACAAAACGCACAATTAATTCAGACAATGACATCGATAATAGCGCCGTATTCATCCGTACTACAAAGATAAGCGGAAATGTTAAGAAATTAATAACCAACCACTTCATTAACCACCGTACTTTCCGCTTTTCAATCGGTAGCTTACGCCTTGGTGCTCGTACTGCTTTTTTAGGTATAATAGCATAGCGTTTTAAAATTTTAGGTTGTACATATAAACAAAACTCCTCATATCCTTTGGGATACGTTTTAGCATGATCTAACAAAAACCCCATCACAAACCGTTCAATCTTTATATCAGGATTTTGATTGATAAAATCAATAAGGGGTTCAATAATATGTGCTTCAAACAATCCCCGCAAAATTTTTATGAGCGTTGCATCCGTAAAATAATCAACCTTTAACAATATATAATCAATGCGTTGACCAAACACCTCAATCAATCGTGCTTGTTTATACGCATCAACGCGTTCAAAAATTGTTAATAAGTCGTTCAAACGTTCTCGACGCTCATAAACCATCTTTGATAAAGCAATCACTATTGTCTGATCTAAAGATGTTTTATCCATTGCTTTAACTAGTCGCCCAAGATCTTGCTTTTTATTCACTTGAGCAATAGCCAGCATAGCATATTCTCGAACAATTAAATCATCATGTAAAAAATATTTATCGTCGCAGAGTACCTCAGGTGTAAGCAATTTTAAGTTATTTAAAATCTGACGTTTTATTTTATCGATACGCGCTGGCGCATAGCGCGAACCAAAATAAAAATCATCAAGTGTATCTAACATATAGTCATGTAAAAAGCTATCGGTATGAAACTGCCCCATTCTTACAAGTGCTAAAACAATTTCATATCTAGTGTCCGCCCGATAATCTTCAAGATAATCATAAAGTCGCTTATAGTTGCTTCCTAAAACCGTACACAAGCGTTCATGATAAATATCAGAAGCACCGATTAAAGACTCCATAATGGCATTCATCCACGGGCCTTCCATACCATAGCGCAACTGCATCACAATATGCAGTTTAACCGTTTCATTTTTTTCTTTTAAAAACCGTCCATAAAGATTTTCATACGCTTCTTTTTTACGTACCCTCCCAAGATAAAATATCGCCATTTTGCGCCGAAACGATATCCTTGAATGCAATCGTTTATTTTGTTTCTTTAAAAAACGCATCGAACAAACATCTTCCATGATACGTTGTCGCACCTCATTGTCAATATGCATTTGTTCATCAACATCAATAAGCGCATCAAAGAAAAATCTTTCTGAAATAGTAAGCGTGACATCTTTACCATCTATATATTTATCAAATAAATAATCTCTAGCAATACGAACCTTATTTTCTTTGTTTTCATGGCGGTGCTTTTGAGTCAAAATTAATACCACTAAAACCAAAGAAATAATACCCACCAGACCAATAGCACTAAATAAAATGGTATCTGCCATTATCTGCGCCAACTTTCTTTAAAGCGCTTAACATAACCAATAAGCTCTTCAGGAATAAAAGGTTTTTGTAAAATAACATCAATATCTAAATCATTACAACGCATAATAACATCTTTATTTTTATGATGACTGGCAATAATAAAAGGTATATCACGATACTTTGGAACTGAATTTAATTTATGTTTAAATTGGAACCCATCCAGTTTAGAAAGATTAATTTCAGAAATAATTACATCAATTTGTGTCGATTCTACCACTGTGTACGCTTCAAAAATATCCTCAACAATAATTACATTATAATGAATTCGCTCGAATAGACGTTTCATTAAATTTTGGTTGGTTTCATCTTCATCTACCAATAAAATATTTCCATCCACATAAGCGCTATCTTCACTAGAAGCATCCGTTATTTGACCACTTCCTTTACGTTTTCCACGTTCTAATCGTTTAGATGCAATTTCGAAAAATGTATTCACTTGTTCTATCGTGCTGGTTTTTGTATCAATATCTTCAAGCGTTACTAAAGCCATACTTACAGTAACCGGTTCTATAAAGACCGTTGCCTCTTCTATCGTACTGCGTAACCTCAAGGCAAAATCCTTTAATTTCTTAACATTCGTTTTATGCTTATACACAATTAACCCCGGCCCGTTTTGCTTGAAAACCAAAGTGTCCTCATGCTTAATACGGTCCACTGTATACACGAGATTTCTTAACGTCTCATCGCCAACATCTTTACCATATTTTTGATTAAACTGCGCAAGTTGATCAACTTGTATCAATACCATAGCACGCGTTGTGTTCACCGGTGGTGGGGTTTTAAAATCGTTTGATAATAAATGTTGTCTTAAAAACATCTCATTATACAGTCTTGTAATCGGACATTTTAAAAGGTGATCCCTCGTCTCCACCATTTTTGCGTTCAGTGCTGTTATTTTTTCTTCTAAAGCTTGTTTTGAAGCATCAAGCGTTTCAATCTTAGATGACTGTTGCATCATCGTAGAGCGATAGATTGATGGTTTACGAATATTATAGTTTTTTTGATACTTCTTAATTAATGGTTCTAAAATATGCAACCACTTAACACCTTTTTTTTGGTATATGCGTTCAAAAAACGCATTCCATAAAGCAACTTTTTGTAAACTTGTTGATTGTATTTCTAAAGATGGTGTCCGCTCTAAAACAATAGGTGAATCTACAAATATGCGTGTAATCTCAGAGCGCTCAAAAACAGTTTCTAAGCGCTTTAGCATATGATTACATAACGCAACATAATTATATTGCTTATTCTTTTCACCTTTAGTTAAAACGACTTGATCCGTATTGTAAAAATCCACTGTTGGTAACCATCTTAAAATACTCGAAATCGTATCTTTTGTTATAAAAGATCCCATTGACGGGTAAACACCTTGAACTTTATACGCTTTCAGTTTTTTTAGACCAAAGCGAACAAACTCACTACTTGGCATAAATAATTCATGATGTTGCTGAATTGCATTTTTAATCGTCGCAACACTTCTGCTTTCAGTGCTATGTAACTGGTTAAAAAGCCCATTCGTGAATAACTCGTTCCCGCCTTCAATGTAGGTCACAAAAGATTCCGGATAAGGTAAAAAAGGTGTCACAATGAATTGTAATTTAAAATCATCAGAAAATACCAACTCATAATAAATATTAGCAATCGATTGCACTGCTAGATTTATATCTAAATCACGCATAATGCGATCGTTAACCAGTACCATCGCTTTTAACCCATGGTGTTCCAAATATGGCAATGCACCAACATTATCAGTTTGAGTATTTTGTAAAATAACAACATCAATCTGATCAATCGCAATAATTTCAGTAATCTGCTTTAACAGTTTCGTTTGATGTTTACGCATACCAGGGTCTATTAATACTGCAAAATTATTGCCCTTAATCAAATAAGCATTTCGTCTTAGTTTAGGTTCAAATAAAAATGTATGTACTGTATATGTTTTCAAAATATCCTCCCCCTCACATTTCCTCATATCATTTATTATACTCTATTATAAAGCATAAAAAAAACAGATACGATAATCGTATCTGTAAAAAAAACTTTATTTGTCCGCTTCTCGCTTAAAATATTCATGCATAAGCATCAACCAAACGAAGCCAAAAAGCATCATGATTCTCTGTACAATACCTTGAACAGAACCGATATATAACATCAGTGTTGGGGCAATAATAACGACCAAAAACATCGCTCCAGCCAACCATCTTAACCGCTTATCTTCAAACACAAAAATAAACGAAAAAGCCAAAATCGCAAAGGTCACAACACTCAGCGTAGAAAACAATGTATGTAAATAATCTAACGTTAAATTACTACTACCATCGAGCAACGATCGGTGGGGAAATAATCCACTTCCAATCAACCCAATCCCAAAAACAATCATACATACTCTTTGAAAATACAAATGCTTAAATGCATAATTCCCATCCATAATAACCATAACACCAACAATAATAAAAATACTATTAACTACCCAGTTATAAGGGGCCCCTTGTGAGCCGAGATGACTCGTCGTATTTGCAATGATTGAATATTCTGGAAAACTGATCAACGGCAAAAGAAAAATAGCAATGAACAGTCCAATGAAAACATACGGTAAATACAAAGTTTTTCGTTCATCTTTCATTGTTTCACACACCTTTACATTTTTTCTTTTTTCAAAGTAGCAGTCATCAACCGCGGTTCTAAAGGCCTTTTAAACCAATACCCTTGATAATAATCACACGATAAGTTTTTCAAACGCTTAAACTGTGCTTCAGTTTCAACACCTTCTGCGGTAATAATCACTTGCATGGTTTTTGCTAATGTCGCGATGGTTTCAATAATCATCGATGACTTTTCATCAACAAACATACTTCCCACAAAACCACGGTCTACTTTTAAAATATCAACTGGCAACTTCATCAAATACGCAAGCGAAGAATATCCTGTCCCAAAATCATCAAGTGATAACTTTATTCCAAGCATCTTTAACGTGTTCAAAATAACAATATTATCTTCAATATTCCGCATCAGTTCAGATTCAGTAATTTCCAAATGTATAAGTTCAGGCGCAATATTAATTTTATCCATAATCTCTTTAAGCGCACCTTCAAAACGGGTGTCTTCAAGTTGTAACACCGAAACATTAATCGAGATAAACAAGTTTTTATTAAATACTTTATTCCAATACACCACTTGATCAATCGCTGTTTCTAAAACCCAATTACCAACTGCATAAATAAGCCCTTTACGTTCTAAAATCCTAATCCAATCCAACACATCATGATCTTTAAACTGTGGGTGTTTCCACCTTAAGAGCGCCTCCATACCAACCATATTTTCTTTATCACTTTGATAAATCGGTTGGTAAACAAGATAAAACTCGTTGTAATCAAGCGCATTCATCAAAGCTTCTTCCATCATTTGTTCTTCAATAATCTGATTGTTCATGGTGTCGTTATAATATGCAATTGGCTTACCACGCATCCGTTTAGCATCAACCTTTGCAATCGTAGCTTCATGAATCGCGTGATTATAATCATCATCCGCATAATGAATTTCACTCGCACCAATACTGCTGTGAACTTGATACTGTGTCGACCCAATTTCAAATGGGGCATTTAATGCCTCATACACTACACCTAAACGTTTCTCAATAGATTCTTTATGATCGAGCGTAAGCATCATAATGACTTCATCGCCAAAATAGCGTCCAGCAAGCTCATCTTCACCGATTAGTTCTAAGATTCGGTTCGACATTTTCTTCAATACTTGATTACCAACGGCATACCCACCTAAGGTATTAATGCGTTTAAAATCGTCAATTGAAACAATAATTATATACGTCTTCTGCGCGTGCTTTTTAGCAATATTAAGCTTTTCTTTAAGCTCTAACATAAAACTATTTAAGTTATACATCCCAGTTATAGGGTCGCGATACGTTAAAATCTTTATTTTTTGTAACATGCTGTTGAAACTCTCTCCCGCACGTCCTAACTCATGTCGTGCATGCGCTTTAGCGCGAACAGATAAATCCCCTGCAGCCGCTTTTTCAAATGTCGTAATCAAATTAGATATTGGTGTTGAAAGTCTTTTTGAATACAAAAACGCAAATACAACCATTATGACGATTAACCCTGCCAGTCCCATATAAAAATAAAAGACTGTAGACGTATAAATTGCATACGCTTCCGTTAAAGGAACTTCAATAATAAATGTCCACCTCGGAACCGCATCAATCGTTGCAAAAACAATAACATATTCTTCACCATCGGCGTTTTCATAAATAAAGCTACCATTATTTTGTTCGAACTGTTCAAGCGCCTCATCGCTTTTAACAATCCAATCACTAAGATGATGCGTTATATCTTTAGATTCATTAGGATGCGCCACAATAAAGCCTTCATCATCGATAATATAAGCATACCCTGAATCTAAAAACGTCACTTCGGATATAACCTCATTTATAAAAACCGACGTTAAAACCACATTAATAAGTCCCACCGTATCTTCACCATTATAAATACGATGTGACACCGTTAAAATAGGAAAGTCTTCAGGTATAAAAGGACTATAAAAAGGATTAGAAATATACGATTCCGCATCCCCTAAAATAATCGACTCATACTGTTCTTGTTCAGAAATATCAATCGTATCTCCAACCGTACTCCAAGCTTGCCCATCAACATCTGAAATCGTCATATTGCGGTGTTTCTCAAGTACCATAGATGGTAAAAAATCCTTAATCTCATCCATATCCATGCTTTGAATAAGTGAGGATTGCGCTAACATCTGCACCTGATCAAGTGCGCCTTGCAACTCTTTACTAATCTCATTCGCATGCGCTTCCGCCACCGCTTGATTTTTTGATTGTATATAAGCAGGTATCGTATTAATTTGACGCAACAAAAAGAATCCGAACACGGAAAACAAAACGACCGTAAAAACAAGTAAATACACTAACATTTGCAATCGAATACTTTTCATTATGACGACACCTTTCTAAATAAGTATGTATCCCCATTATAGCAAATAAATACCCATTATATGCTCCAATTTATGATGTCTCTGCTAAAGCGACGACTCTCACTGGAGAAGCCTCAGCAGCTAAAGCTAACGGAAAAGCGAAAAGCTGAAATGGTTTTTCAAGTGGCAGCTTATCTAAATTGGTTAAATTTTCAATAATAATAACATCAGCTTGCATGAAAACTTTATGCATTTGATGTGGAAACACATCAGGACTCGGTGTATCAAGACCAATCATCTTAATACGCATTTTTACAAGTTTTTCAACCAATCCTTTACTCAACACGGGATAGTTTTGATAATACCGAGCAGCATTAAAATACTGCGCATGTCCCGTATAAAATAACACAATATCTCCAGGCTTTACCTGATTTATCGCATCAAACTCAGCAATTTCTTTTTGTCCGCGCACATCAAATACCCAGGCAATACCTGTAAATTGTTCTACAGGAAAATCTTTTACCGTGCGGGTATCATCCAAAAAGTGCTTAGGCACATCCAAATGGGTCCCGTTATGCACAGACATCGAAATCGTACTCACACTAAACTGTTGATCATTCACCGTGTGAATGGTTAATTTTTCATCCCCAGGATAATGCGGCATATTATGTTTAAGTGGATGACTTAAATCAATATACTTCATGATTACACTCCTACTCTAAAATACCGTTATTTATTAATTTACATTAATTACTGACACGTTCAATAACTACTACCACCAGTATTCCGTAAAAAACAAAAATATGATACAATACCTTTGATAATCTCATAGGAGGCAAGTTATGAAACCATTGCTCTTTTTAGTCGCTGGCGGTTCTGCATCAGGTAAAACCACCGTCGTTGAACAAATCTTACACAAATCAGGCATCGAAGATGTTATTATAATCAAACACGATGATTACTATCTCGATCAAAGTCACATGACGCAAGAAATGCGCAAAAAAACCAATTATGACCATCCAAAATCACTCGACAACGCGCTATTATTTAAACACCTCACCGATTTATTAAACCGTAAAGCGGTAGAAAAACCCATCTACGACTTTGTCGTAAATAATCGCAGCGATAAAACCGAACGCATCAACCCAAAATCCATTATTATTGTAGAAGGTATTTTAATACTAGAAAATGAAC
The DNA here is from genome assembly GCA_007116205.1 of Candidatus Izemoplasma sp. Taxonomy (GTDB): domain Bacteria; phylum Bacillota_I; class Bacilli_A; order Izemoplasmatales; family Izemoplasmataceae; genus SLQR01. The sequence goes on from SKIY01000089.1 coordinate 9,764, forward strand.
ATATTCGTAACTTAGCTGATATGAACATATATGTAGAACTCGATGATGACACCCGGCTTATTCGCCGACTGAAACGCGACATGAACGAACGCGGTCGCACTTTAGATACCGTCATCGAACAATACACTACCACCGTAAAACCTATGTTTCACCGTTTTATCAAACCAACAAAACGCTACGCTCATGTTATTATTCCAAATGATCGCAGTCATGATATTGCAGTCGATTTAATTGTTACGAAAATCCAACAATACCTTGCAAGAAAAGCTTCAAAAACAACATAACCTGCACATTTTGTGCAGGTTTTTTTTACCGTAACCCTCCGTTAACACCAAGGACTTGGCCACTAATAGCACCGCTTTTTGGATCCGCAAAAAACACACATGCTTGTGCAACATCTTTCGCTTCAACAAGTCTGCCAATCGGAACACGCGTAATATAGTTTTGCTTATCTTCATCACTAACATTTTTTGTCATATCTGTCTCTATTAATCCAGGAGCCACTGAATTAACGGTAATATTGTATGGCCCTAACTCGCGTGCTAAAGAACGCGTTAAGTTATCCAAAGCAGCTTTTGAAGCAGCGTAATTGGTTTGATTCGCACGCCCTTCTTTAGCAACACCACTGGTAATATTAATAATCCGACCAGCCTTTTTCGCTTTCATCATCGGTACCATACGTTTAATTAGTAACCAAGGTCCATCCACATTAACACGCATAACGCTAGAAAATTGTTCATCATCCATTTCGGTGATTGGTGCATCGCGTTTGATCCCAGCGTTATTAATTAAGACATCAATCGAAATATTTTTTGCCTTTATCGAAGCCACCAATCCATCAATTTCATTCGCGCTTAACAAATCGCACCCTAAAATATCCACCGTTGCACCTTCATGCTTAAGTGCTTTTTCTAAACGTTTTATCGCGTCACTATTTTTATGATAATGTAAAATAACATGATATTGCTCATCCGCAAATCGTCGAGCAATCGCTTCTCCAATACCCCCTGATGCGCCTGTAATTAAAACAGTTCTCATAATCCACATCCTTTATACGTTTATATACCTTTATCATACCATATGATACGTTGTGCGTATACCGTGTGCCTTTAGTGAAAAAAGACTATTATAAAGTCTTTTTATGTGCATTATACTTATCTTTATCAAAAATAAACGGGCGGTTCTTTCCAGAACGTTTTGCAGAATACATCGCAAAATCCGCAAAATCAAACAGCTCATTAATATCAGACGTATCTTTACCATAAATCGCAAACCCGATACTTATAGAAAGCGGATATGTTTTACCGTTGAGCTCTATAGGATAAACAACCACTTCATTAAACGTATCCCATATATGTTTGCACATGTCATGATCCGCCGTTTTTAGCCCATAAATAAACACACCGAACTCATCTCCTGCAATCCGCATAATCACAGTGTTATCAAACGGCAGTTTTAAGAGTCGTTCAGAAAATTTAACTAAATATTCATCCCCAAGCTGATGACCATATGTATCATTGATCAACTTAAAATCATCAATATCAATAAAACAAAAAATGCCATAAGATTGTGCATTTTTTTGAATAGCTAAAACCATTTCATCACGGAACTGATACCGACTGACAAGCCCGGTTAAAGGGTCTTTAATTAAACGATCGTTTAAGAGCGCATTCAAGCGGTTCAAACGCTGATTCATCTTTTCAATATCGCGTGTTTTATTAATTAACTCATTGTTTAAGCGCTGCATATTTTCCAAGAAAAACTCTGACTCTTTCGTTAAGTTTTGCGGTGCTAGCATAAGTTGTTGGGATAGCGTTAAAAGAAATATCTCAACCAACCTTTTAAGATTTTTACTCATGGTGTCATAACTTAAAAAAGTTAGATAGCCAACACCGGTATGCTTTAAAATAACTGTCGTTTTTTTATCTTCACAACACAGTATTTTTAACGTTGCACTGTCGTCGCGTTGAGCGAGTACTTGTTTAAGTTTACTTTGTGCTTCCGCACTAAAAAACCTGTATAAATTTCTTGTCTGTTCAAAGATATCATCTGCTTTATAAAAAACTTGCTTGATTGTCCCGTGATAATCTATTGTAAACAAATACATATTCATAGTTACGCCCCTAACGTTTGTTCTGCCCAGTTCAAAAATTGTTTCGCATCCTTTAACGAAGTATCTATCGGCCATTCATTAACTATGTCTTTAGAGATTGAAAAAGCACGTCCTCCAACTGCGATTAGTATTTCTGGATACTGCTGGCGAATCTTTATAACATATTCCTTACATGTTTTTAAATGTTGCGGCATGGTTACTGATAATGCAATGATATTTGGTTTGTACGATTCAATCGATTCCATTAATGCTTTGATCGGAACGCCTGCACCTAAATAAACACTGTCATACCCATGATACTCAAACAAATCCGATACCATACGCGCACCCATTTCATGAAGCTCACTGCCGACACTACAGACTAAAATCGAATAATTGATGCGCGGAGTATCAAAAATCCTTTTATAAAATTGTGACAGCGCCAACTGCGTCACCGATGTCATATAGTGTTCTTGGTTCACCGAAATTTTATTTTCATGCCATAAATGTCCAATTTCTTCCATAACAGGCTGTAAAACATCGACATATACTTCATCTAGCGTAAAAGAGTTATCGGCAAGTTCTTCGACAAACTGAATGGCACGGTTTTTATCATTTTCTCTTAAATAGGTTAAATATTGTTTTCGAGCCCAACCATATTTCCCTTCTTCAAAGGTACTTACTTTCTTTGGTATTTCATATACTTTTGTCCGTTCAATGGCTGCGGTCAATATCGATTTAGCCAATGCTTGTGTTTTTGGTTCTAAAAACTTATCTAATCCTTCTATTAACAATTCATAATGCGTTATTAATTGCTCTTTTATACGGGTTGGGGTAGTGTCAGGCATAAGATTTACCATCAGTGTATAAAGCCATTCTACATAGCTCAAAAACAGTTGCTCATCTTCTAAACTGATGGCAGCATCTAAAAAGCTCAAATTATGTAAAATATCTTCATACATTTTACGACGTCGATATTCATCATATTCTGAGGCAAGCTGATCATCAACTTCAAACTGGCGTTTATATACATACTCAGATACTTCATGCATTGCTTTTGATAGGTCGTGAAATAGTAGTCCCATGTGCATCGCCTCCATATACACTGTTTGACTATATTATACCACTAACTTGCTTATTTAGATAGCTTTCAAACAAACTAGATATAGCAATCCACTTCCATTTTTGGTAAACTATAGGTGATAAATACAAGGAGGTCATTATGAAACTAATCATTAAAGTATTTACCATTACTGCCCTCGTTTTGAGCCTTGTTGCATGTGGGACAAAAACACCTACTGCTGAAATTTCAAATCTTAGGGTTACAGGTATTTTTGTTAGATTTGATCTTACAATGCGTGACCGCGACCGTATTGTTGAAAAAATTGAAGTTCAACTTGTAAGAGAAAATGGTGAAGTCATTTACACCATTGATGAAGCAAACGATCATCTTCGCTCTCATGGCTTTTTTAGTGAATCCTTCACTGTCAGTCATCTCCGCGCAGGAACTTACTACGTTATTGTTGTCGCAACATATACATTAGGTGGTGAAACACTGGTTGATGAGGAACTAGATCGCAAATCTTTTGAACTGCCTGGTTAATCCCAATCAGAAACACTGATTGGGTTTTCATTTGCTTTTTGCCATAAATATCTTATAATTCTTGTAAGACCAACGTAACTTAAAACTATTTATATTAAACATTTGGAGGGATACACCATGAAAAAAATACTTGTTTTATTTGTTTTTGCTTTAACCGTTTTTACTTTAGCAGCATGTGATGACAGCTTAGAAACCAGCGCTATTGAAAGCATTCGACTTAACGAAGATGCTGAATGGGAAGTGACTTATGTCAACGGCTCTTCAACGACGCTCGCAGCTGAAGATGCATTAATTACAAGTGCTCAAAAGCAAGCGAATGGTAAACTACTCATTACCTTTGATAGTGGTTATACCGAATTGATCGATTTTGAAGATAGTGCATCTGAAACATACTTAATGGTAACCTTTTTACGGCCTGATGGATTAATTCATGATGTGCAGTTCTTACTACCAGGAGAAAATGCCGAAGCAGTTGAAGGCCCTGAAAAATATGGCCATGTTTTTATGGCATGGGACACTGATCTTGATGCCATTGATGAAGACACTATCGTTGAAGGTATCTATGAGCCTGATACTTTTCAAGCAACCATCGAAAACAACTTAGATGGAATCGATTATGATCCGATAACATTTACCTTTAATAGTCGGATTACTGCGCCAACAATACGTTCTGATTATCCTGAAGGATATACATTAGAAGGTATTTATTACGATGAAGCTATGACGAAACGTTATCATCGCTTAGATTATCAAACCGAAGATATCACGCTTTATTACCATTGGATTGATATAAACTTATACTATACAGAAACGGTTTTTAAAGAAGTATTAGAGCTACTTAAAACAAACCATTATAAAGATATTAGTGATGAAGAATTTTATCAGTTTGCAACATACGCTTTAATCGATGCACTTAATGATCCTTATACGAGCTATTTAACCCCTCGACAACGCGAACAATTCCAAAGCTTACTCGGTGAAGATTTTGTTGGCGTAGGCATCACCGTTGAAAATATTAACGAAGATGTCATCATCCGCCAAGTGTGGCCTGATTCACCAGCTGAATCTGCAGGGCTACGCGCAGGCGATCGCATTACGTATATCGATGAAATTCATGTTGAAAACTTAGATTATATCGATACTATTATGTTATTGCTTGGAGAAATTAATACCGTAGTAGAAATTGGTGTGTCCCGTTCAGGGTTTGGTGAGACGTTATTCTTTACAATGACACGCGCACGCATTCCGAACCCTAGCGTTGAATATGAAATATTTGAAAGCGACGGCGACCATGTTGGACACTTGAAAATTAATACCTTTGGTGCACAGACCGCTGGGCTTGTAAATGATGCCTTGGCTGCATTTGATGCTGATCCAAACATTACTGGTGTTATTGTAGATGTGCGCTATAACGGCGGGGGATACTTAACTGCAGTACTCGACATACTCGATGCCATACTCCCTGTTACAGATAAACCGCTTTTTTCTACCTACAGCACCCATTTAGGACAAAATTTAATGACTGATTATCACGGGACATTCAATCCCGCTCCGCGTGATTATGACTTTGTTGTTTTAATCAATGAGTTTAGTGCCAGCGCTTCAGAAGTATTGGCTGCTGCTATGCAAGAACACGGTGGCTATACCGTTATTGGTAAAGATACTTTAGGTAAAGGAACGATGCAGATTTCTATGCGTCTTAGCAACGGGTCAGATATAAATGTAACCGTTGGGCAATGGTTCACCCCTGATGGGAACTGGATCCATCAAAATGAAGGCGATATGAATGGGGTCATGCCAGATATTTATGTTGATAGAGATCCATTCTTTGATGCTTTTAACATCTATTTACGCGATGGACAATCACTCGTTTTTGATACCGTATCTGATGCTAATGCAAATGCCCAAATTATTTTAAATTTAATGGGCTATGACGTACGAACTGATGGTTACTACGATCAGCAAGTCGTCGATGCGGTTATAGCCATTCAAGCAATGCACGGCTTGCCTGAAACCGGAGAAATCGACACAG
>SKIY01000036.1 GCA_007116205.1 Candidatus Izemoplasma sp.
CAGCGTCTTAAGTGGCCGAAAAACGTGTATTGAAAACAGCATTGACTTTGTTTTAGCCGCAGGTGGTGGTTCAGTCTTAGATGCTGCAAAAGCGATTGCCTTTGCCGCAACATTAGATAAATCAGACGTTTGGGATGTGTTTTTACGTAAAACAGATGCCAAAACCGCACTCCCAATCGGAACGATTTTAACCTTAGCCGCAACCGGAAGTGAATCCAATGGCAATACCGTCATCACCAACGATGCCACCGAGGAAAAACGAAGCGTTGCGTACCCATTTTTATTTCCACAGTTTTCAATTATCGACCCAAGCTATACCCAAAGCGTAAGCGAACATTACACCATCGCAGGTTGTGTCGATATTATTATGCACGTCTTCGAACAATATTTTTCAAACACCTTAAGAACCGAAACCTCTGATTATATGAGTACCGGTATTATCAAAAGCGTCATTGATAACACCAACCGGTTAAAAAACAATCAAGATGACTATGAAACCCGGGCAAACATAAGCTGGGCCGCAACCATTGGCCTGAACTGGATCTTACAACAAGGAAAAATTGGTGACTGGGCAACCCACCGACTATCCTACCCAATAACACAACGCTTTGGCACCACGCATGGCTTTGCCTTATCCACCATTTTCCCTGCCTGGTTAGAAATCACTTTAGAACATAACCCAGACACCATGCGAAGACGCCTCAGTTTCTTAGGGAAAGAACTCTTTAACATCGAAGACCCAAAACAAGTCATCAATGCTATTAAAGCAATGTTTCAATCATTTGGGGCCCCAACATCTTTTGAAGAAGCCGGTATTAAGCTCGACCAAAACACACTCAATACCATGGTAGATAACGCGCTCGCCCTAGGCAATGTCGGGACCGTCATCAGCATCGATAAACACATCGCAAAAGAGATATTTACTTTAGCCCTAAAGTAAGACATGATTGTATATTAATTTAGACTATGTTAAACTTAAATTAGAATAATTGAAGGAGGATACACATGGACCAATATCATGAACCTTATCAAGAACTCGATGAAGAAACAAGAGATATCACCCGTGCGATTAAAAGCTTAACAGAGGAATTTGAAGCAGTTGATTGGTATAACCAACGCATGGCTGTCACAAAAGACAAAGAACTATACGAAATCTTAAAACACAACCGCGATGAAGAACTCGAACATGCGGCGATGGCCCTTGAGTGGTTACGTCGTAAACTTCCAGTTCTCGATGAAGAACTCCGCGATAACCTTTTTAAAGAAGGACCAATCACAGGTCATCACGGTGATGGTGATACAGAAGCGTCACCAAAAAGTCTTAACATTGGCAACTTAAAAAAATAGGAGGATAAGCTATGGATCTTTTTAAACAACATCTTGCCCCCATTGCTGATGAAGCTTGGGAAGAAATAAACGAAACCGCTGAAAAAGTTTTAAAAACAACCCTTTCAGCACGTAAAGTACTTCATGTGAACGGACCGCTCGGTCTAGATACACCAGCCATTCCAACCGGAACGCTAGAACTCACCGACCAAAACAAAGATAACGAAGTGAGCGCAGGTCTTTACAATGTTGATCGGCTACTCGAATCAAGAATTACATTCAGCTTATCACGCTGGGAACTTGATAATGTTTTACGCGGTAAAAAAGATGTCGATTTAGACATTTTAGAAGCGGCCGCTGAAAAGCTCGCACGCTATGAAGAAAACACGATTTACAACGGCAACAAAAAAGCCAACATCAAAGGACTTGTTGACTTCGCAAAACATAAACTCTCAATGTCAGACGACGTCAACGAAAACTTACAAGCCATCGCTGAAGGGTTATTAAAACTTCAAGACGCCTATACAGAAAAACCATACATGCTTGTCGTTGGTGATGATCTCTTTAAAATCATTAATCAAGTCTATGACGGTAAACTTTTAGTCGACGCTATCGAAACCTTAATCGAAGGAAAAGTCGTCCACTCAAAAGTATTAAAAGGTGCTTTATTATTACCATTTGACCATGATGATTTAGAACTAACCATCGGTCAAGACTATACGGTAGGGTACGAGTCTCATGACAATGAATCTGTAAAACTATTCATTATGAACGCTTTTACCTTCCGCGTTTTAGATGAAAATTTAATTGTTTATTACAAGTATTATAAGAAGTAACACCAACAAAAAGGTGCTTTTTTAGCACCTTTTCTTTTGAGGGGGAACTATATGGATTATGAACATAAATACTTATCATTATTAAGCCGTGAATTTCCAAACGTTCAAGCCGCAAGTACAGAATACATCAACCTAAATGCCATCATCAACCTACCAAAAGGGACAGAACACTTTATCACAGACATTCATGGTGAGTATGATGCCTTTAACCACTTTTTAAAAAATGCCTCAGGCATCATCAAAGAAAAAATAGACGGCATGTTTAAAGACTTGAATGCACTAGAACGCAACCGTTTAGCATTCTTTATCTATTACCCCACAGACATGTTGACAAAATACCAAAACAAACTCTCTAAAGACAAATACATGGCGCTTTTAAGAAATCTTTTAGCATACATGGTTGACCTTGCTAAAGTACTCGCCACAAAATACACCAAAAGCCATGTCCGTAAAACATTACCAGAAGAATTTTCTTATATCATACAAGAACTAATTTATGAATCTGCCGCACACGAAGATAAAGAACGCTACTATAAAGCCATCATCGATGCCATCTTTGAAATGCAGCGCGAAAGCAAGTTTATTTTACAGCTCAGCCGCTTCATCCGAACACTCGCCATCGACAGACTCCACGTCGTAGGGGATATTTTCGACCGCGGGCCAAGTCCCCACCTCGTTATGGAAAAACTCACAAAAATGAAACACGTCGACATCCAATGGGGCAATCACGATATCATTTGGATGGGGGCTGCGAGTGGCTCAGAAGTGTGTGTCGCCAATGTTATAAGAATCGCAGCGCGATATAACAACCTGGCCTGTTTAGAGGATGGCTATGGCATTAACTTATTACCACTCGCAAGATTCGCCAGTAAAACATACGATAACGACGCTTGTACACGCTTCTTACCAAAAGTAGAAACCGATGAAACAACCGATGAAGATGAGCGTCATTTTGTCGCGAAAATGCATAAAGCCATCGCCATCATTCAGTTTAAACTAGAACGCGATGTTATTTTAAGAAACCCTAGCTTTAAACTCCAAAACCGCTTATTACTAGACAAAATCAATAGCACTGATCAAACCATCAAAATACACGATAAAACATATCAACTTGAAGATACCCATTTTCCAACCGTCCATTTTCACAACGACCCTTACGCTTTAACCGTTGAAGAACGGGACGTCATTCAACACCTTACCCATCTATTTAAACACAACGAAATGTTGCAAAAACATATGAAATATTTATTTCAAAAAGGCAGCATGATGCTTAAATATAACGACAATTTACTTTTCCACGCCGCCATCCCGATGGAAGCAGACGGCACATTCTCCAAACAAAAAATTGACGGCATAACATATGAAGGTAAAGCATTATTCGACCGCTTAGAAAAGAAAATACGCCATGCTTATTTACACCGTTACAAAAAAAACAATCCAGAAAAAGACTACTTTATGATGCTTTGGCAAGCACCAAATAGTCCTTTATTCGCAAAAAGTGCGATGAAAACATTTGAACGGTATTTCATTGACGATTTAGCCGTTCAAAAAGAAACCAAAAACGCCTACTTTAAACTGCGTATGGAAGATGAACACCTCGATACCATATTCGACGCGTTCGGCCTTGAAAAAAATCGGTCAAAAATCATAAATGGTCATGTCCCGATGGACATCACCAAAGGCGAAGCCGTTGTCAATCCAAACAAACGGATATACAATATCGATGGTGGTATGAGCAAACAATATGTCTCGACAACCTCAATTGGCGGGTGCACATTAATAAGTGACTCATACGCATACTACCTCGTCAGTCACGAACGGTTCTCATCGTACGCACACCTCATTCATCAAGAAAAAGACATCGTATCGATTACACGTGATGAAGCGATTAACAACCGCAGAACCTATATCTTTGATACCGATAAAGGTAAGGCACTAAAGAAAGATATCGATGATCTTGCAAAGCTCATTGATGCCTATCGACGCGGTATTATTAAAGAACAATCTTAAAGGAAAGAAGGATTTATGCTTTCCTTTTTTTCATGCAGAAAGCGATCAATAACCATATTTCTACACTCTATTTGTAAGACTTATAAAAAAGTGCGTTCTGGGTGCAAAAATGGGTAATATACGGTAGACTAAACATGTCCTTAGGAGA
>SKIY01000077.1 GCA_007116205.1 Candidatus Izemoplasma sp.
CTCTTCATCTTCCATAGATTCCGCAACTGGCATCCAAGTACCAACAAGTGATAATGGGAATTCACCATCAAGGTATCCGTCCCAGCGCCAACCCATTTGGTCAGCTTGAAGCTTAACACCAGTTTCATCAATACTCATTGCAGTCTCTGACCAAGCTTGTAAAAATTCAAGTCCTAGTAAAAATTCAGGAGTCTCAAATCCTGGCTCGCTAAAGTCACCATCTCCATATAATTGCCATCCGCCAGCAGTTAATTGCGGGTACCCGCTCCACATTTCATCAACTGAAATTGGGAAAAACTCTAAAATTGGATTCCCATCAAATGTAGGACGATCACTAACATTCATTCCATAAGTATCTGCAATTGCCCAAATACTTTCCCAAGTATCAAAAATATCTGGAAGTCCAGAACCTGTAGTATCGGTTAAATCATAACCCCATTCAGTCCACATAGTTTCATTCCAAGAGAATGCCATACCATCATAAACCGCAGGTAAAAAGAACTTACCACGTGTGTTAATGTCTTCCCAAATTGGGTGTGTTTGAGGCGCGACGCGATCAAATAGCTCATCATCAATATCCGCAAGTACACCTTCACGTCCAATTACTTCATTATCAATAACTAAAGCAATATCGGGTGCATCTCCTTGCGCCAATTCAAGACCTTGCATACCACTGTCTAGTCCATTTTGAGATCCATAATTCCTAAAGGTAACCTCACCTTCACGTTCAGGAAATTGCGTATTCCATGCTTCCACAAGAGCATTTCCCATACTGTCACTATCAACACCAATTACGATTGAATCTTCACCACGTCCACATGCAGCAAGTCCAAATACAACAATTAGTGCGCCTAAAAATACAATAATTTTTTTCATATTACCTCCACTTTCTTTTTTTAATTCATAGTTATTTTAACATAGATTGAAAACACTTACACATGAAAATGCTTAAAATACTATGAAAACGCTTTATTAACTGACCAACTTGCAAGATATGTATTCTAAACTTCATCTAAAATTAATACTAATAAAGTGTTTCTTGAATAGTGTTAATTTTGTAGTAGACCAAAATAATTCTAACTAGATAAAGTGCAGTAAAAAGTATACTTGCCCAGCCAACAATTATAAACCCCAACACTGCAGCTAAAAAAGCTGGTCCTGTCATCGTAAAGACTGTTATCTTTACACTGGCACTGTATGATAGCTTCTTGATTTTAGCTTTATAATTTAAAACCATCATAATCACTGAAACAAACATGACATATAATAGCATCTGAACAAATTGTGCACTATAAACAATAAACATATTATCTTGCATAGTAGAGTAATACACATTCCTTAAAAACATATTAGTAACGCTATCATAATAGTCTGTGCGATCATTTTGTGCTTCGTCACGATCTTTAATAGATGAAAAATCGAACCCTTGTAATAATCGATAATCTCCAGAAACAACTACACCAGATCCGTCTTCACGAACATATACTATAGAGATATCTTCTGTAGTTACAAAAATAGAAGATCGCTCAATAACAACTTCTAATTCGTCCTCATCAATCTTAAAATCAGGATCAATAACAAAATCATACATGCCAAATGTTTGATTCTCAACATCATCACATATCATTTGTGCAGAGGTCTCAATTGCACAAGGCAAACGCGCTTCATACATTTCTTGAAAAGCTTCATGGATACCTTCTAAATCATCAACGCGATCAACACCACGCCAAATACCGATAAAATTAGGAACACTAATTAAAGCTATATTAACAAATAATAAGATAAACACTAGCACAAAAGATGCCTTATGAGCCTTTAATACCTCTTTAGTGCTATAGAGCATGTGAACAAACCATTCCATCTTTGCCTTCATATATACAATCTCCTATGAAAAAGTGCGATATAACACCGCACTTTTATTATTATCCTTTTTCTGCACCCGCTGTTAATCCATAAACAACATATTTTTGCATATAGATTTGAACAATCATAATCGGTACAGCTAAGAACAGTGCGCCAGCCATAAACCAGTTAGGCCGGTTTTCTCCGAGTGGATCATTAAAACGGAATAACCACATTGCTACCGTTTCATTATTTGTCATTAAAATTGATGGTAAAATATAATCAAGCCAAGGTCCCATAAATGCAGTAACGGCAATAAATCCCATAATCGGCGCTGCTAAAGGTACAATGATTTTAATCATTATTTGAAGATTTGTTGCTCCATCAATAGCTGCAGCTTCATCAAGAGATTTAGGAATATTACGCATGAATCCCCGTACAATAAAAGTATTATATGGAATAGCACCAGCAACGTAAATTAATGATAAGTAGAAAGGATTATTCATCCATCCAAACATTTGGAAAATTAAATATAATGCAATCATTCCCATAAATGATGGAAACATTTGAAGTCCCATTAAGGTAAGTAGAACACGCTTTTTCCCTCGAAAGCGATAACGCGTAAATGCAAATCCAACTAAAGAAGATAATATAACAACAAGTATCGTGGTTATAACTGCAACCGTCAACGTCGTTAAGAAAGCATCAATATAATCTGGTAACGCTTGTCCAGTACTTCCTCTATAAGTGAAAATATTACGATAATTTTCTAATGACCATTGTGAAAAATTTGGAACAATGGGCACACGACTCAAATTACGTGTGTCAGTAAATGCTGCAGAAATCATCCATGTAATTGGTGCCAACGCAATGAGGACAGAAATGGTTAACCACGTATAAACAAAAATAGTTGCTAAAACTTTTCTAAATGTATACATAATTAATCTTCCTCCCAAAAGCTTTTAAGCCTAGATAAATTATATAGTGCAAATGCTCCAATTAAGACAAAAATCAATATTGAATACACTGCAGCTAAATTGTATTGATCTTCAGAGGTACCAAACGATATCTTATAAATCCAGGAAATTAGAATATCCGTTTGACCAGGTTGAACATGCCTTAATGCTGACGATGTTATCATATCTGATGGATAAGCAGGGCCACCGCCAGTTAAAAAGTAGATAGCTCCGAAATTATTGAAATTAAACGTAAACGTAGTAACGATTACAGGTGCGGTTGCACGTAAAATCCATGGGAATGTAATAAAGCGGAATTTTTGAGTATCTGATGCCCCATCGATATCCGCAGCCTCATATAAACTTGCTGGAATAGTCCCAAGCACTCCTGTAATTAATAGCATAAAGTATGGATATCCCATCCACAAGTTAACAAGAAGGATAATCGTTCTTGCAAGTGGTGCATTTCTTGAATTAGTAAACCATCCAATATTTCCATCGGATGTTTGACCGACTAGCCCAATAGCACGCAAGAATTCTTTAACTGACTCGGTCATACCCCAATCAGCAAGCAGCCCGTTCATCAATCCTCCAGAGAACCCAAATACATTAGAGAATAAAATAAGCGTAATCATTCCTGGCACTGCCCAAGGAAGAATCAATACTAACCGCCAAACTTTTTTAAACTTAACATAACGACTTTCGATAATAAGTGCTTGAACCATACCCATTATATAAACCGTTACACTGCTTAATATTGCATAGAATACTGTCCATCTAAAAACCCTAAAGAAAAATTCTAAAAATTGACCATCACTAATAAATACTTGAGTAAACACCGAAAACCCTTGCCATTCAATTAAATCGAATCCCAAGGACAGCCCTTCTGTATAATTAGTAAACGCCACTAAGAAGGAGAAAATAAATGGTATTAAAATAAAGAATCCGATTAAAATAAATGCAGGGACAATAATAATATACGCAAACAACTCATCCCAAACACGGCGTGCCCACGGTCTAAACTTTTCAATCTTAAATTTGTTTTCTTTTACCAACTTATGTGTCTTATACGCATCGTGTATAGCCATAATCCAAATTGCTATAATAACTGCTATAATAACTGCTATAATAACACCTTGACCCAGTAACACCTGAGAATTATCTTGTGAAGCCCAGTCAAATATTGTTCCTGAAGGTCTAACCGTTTGACCACGATATACTTCTCCACGAACAACACGACCTAGAGTCAACAATCCCCATAATCCGCCTAAGAAAAATCCACCATAATCTCGAAAGAAATATAATGTTTCCTCAGCGGGATGTTCAGCAATTTCACTAATCGCTCGGAAATAACCCCCAGTAATTAATTCCACTGCTATAACTATAATAAATAGGGCAAGTAGTGGGGCGCCTTTATACCATTGTTTATTTTTAAATTGTCCCCATCCCAATACAAAAAAACTTAACAGTCCTCTTTTGAAAGAGTCTGGATGTTCTTTAGCCGCTTTATACAAATTA
>SKIY01000113.1 GCA_007116205.1 Candidatus Izemoplasma sp.
GCAGTTTGGATTGGGGTTTTTCCTTTAGAAGACCGCATTGCAAAAGTACGCGACATTATTGACTTACCTAAATCAATCACACCGTTTTGTATGATCGCGGTAGGACACCCTGATCAACCGACAAATGTTGAAAAACTGCGTTACGATGCATCACGCGTCAAGGTCATTAAATAATGCCCGAACTTCCTGAGGTCGAAACCGTTCGGCGAAGCTTAGAACCACGTATTTTAGGAAAAACGATCGCAAATGTTTTAATTTATTACGAACCGATGATTCGACCATTAGCGCGTACACATTTTAAAGAAGTGTTAATCGGAGAAACATTAGCTGAACTGAGAAGAAAAGGAAAGTATTTAATTTTTGATTTTTCTTCGATTGTTTTGCTTGTACATTTACGTATGGAAGGAAAATTTTTTTTAGGAACTGTCGATACCCCAAAAATGCCTCATGAACATGTGCGGTATATTTTCAGTGATAAAAGCGTGTTAATATATCACGATGTTAGAAAATTTGGGACGCATACGTTAAAAGCGCCAAAACATTTAACGCACACACCTCCGTTTACGAACTTAGGCTTTGAGCCAGGGGACACGCGTTTAACGCCGACATATTTAAAAAACAAGTTAAAAACAGATAGAAAAATAAAAACGGCTTTGCTCGATCAAAGCATCATTTTAGGTCTTGGGAATATTTATGTTGATGAGGTGCTTTTTTGTGCTAAAATAAGACCTACTAGACGTGGTAGAAGACTTACAAAAAAAGACTGCGAAAACGTAATTGCATGTAGTGAACGCGTTATTGATAAGGCGATTGCTTTAGGTGGGTCTTCGATTAGAACATACACGAATAGTTTGGGTATTAGTGGACGCTTTCAAAATGAGTTAAACGTACATATGAGAGCGGGACAGCCGTGTAATAGCTGTGGAAAACCGATTGAGAAAATTAAAGTTAACGGCCGGGGAACGTATTATTGTTCTAGCTGTCAAAGGTCATGAAAGGGATGAAAATATGTCTGTTGTTATTGGGTTGACAGGGGGTATTGCGACGGGGAAAACAACCGTATCTAATATGTTTAAAGAAAACGGTTATCCCGTTATTGATGCAGATGTCATTGCGAAGTCGTTACTTGTAAAAGGGAGCCAGGTTTATCAAGAGATTATCGATACATTTGGTGAAGCGGTATTGTCGACTGATGATACCATTAATCGTAAAAAGTTAGCAAAAATGCTTTTTAATAGCGACGAAGTTAGAAAAAAGATAAATGCGATTATTCATCCGAAAGCTATAGAAATTATCCATACAGAAATTGGGCGATATAAGCAACTTGGTGCTCCTGTTATTATTGTAGATATCCCGCTATTATTTGAAGCGGGTCTCGAAAAAGATATGGATTATACAATTTTGGTATTTGCACGAAAGAAAGATCAAGTTGACAGATTGATGTTGCGAGATAAGATTACTGAAGATTACGCTAAACAAAAAATTAAATCACAGTTTCCTATGTCAAAAAAACGTGAACTTGCAGATTTTATGATAGACAATTCAAAAAGTATTTTAGAGACGAAAAAATCCTTTCAGCGCGTTAAAGATATGATTGAAGCGAAAGTGAAGTAAGGAGATTCCCATGACACCAAACACGGTATTCAAAGTTGTCGCTACAAAGCATATTGACCACGATCATCGTTTAGTGATGACACTTTTATATTTACCTATTATTGGGTCGAAAGCCTATACGCTTTATATGACATTATGTGCCTTACTTGATCGTAGTCAATTACGTTCGCCTTCATACCCACATGCCTTTTTGTTTGATATTTTACAGCTGCAAAAATCAGAGCTTGAATCAGCGCGTAAAAAATTAGAAGCGTGTGGCCTTCTTGAAAGTTATCAAGGGGATGAAGACTATGTCTATGAACTCTATTTACCGCTTTCAGCGGAAATGTTTATTAAAGATTCGCCATTTGCACCATATGTATTAAAAAATATTGGACAGAATCGTTTTGATGAGTTGTTGGATTTGTTTAAAATTCGTCGGATTCAATTGGGCAGTTATGACAATATTACAGTGAGTTTTGATGATGTTTTCACGCCGGCTTATGAAGCCATTAAACCAACGACGAGTCAGTATATTGAGGGGCGTCGCAAGGTTATTTCGATGCATCATGATTTTGATGTTGATGTCCTTATTGAAAGTTTACCAGATCATTTGATACATCAAACAACTAAGACAAAACGCATTAAAGAACGTTTATATCATTTGGCATACATTTATGCTTTAGATGAATCAAGTATGCGTGAGTTACTGCAATCAAGTTTAAACGCAGATACATCAATTAATTTTTCTGAGTTAATTAAAAAAGCGCAAAAACGCTATCAAGCTAAACCTAAAAATAAGTTTACGAAAAAGACATCAGGATACGATATTGATTATTTTAAATCCACGCATCCGAAAACCATTGTTGAGGATTTAACGGGGATGCACGTACCACAAGCAGATTTAAAGATTATCGACCGTATTTTAACGGAAGCGGATATGCAATTAGAAGTTATCAATGTGTTGGTAGCTTATGTATTAAAAGAACTTGACAATCAATTTCCTGTCTTTAATTACTTTGAAAAAGTTATTGCGGAGTGGAAGCGGGCTGGGGTTTCAAGTGCGGAAGCGGCAGTTGAACATATAAAAAAACGTAAACAAAAAATTCAAGACCGAAAAAAATCCATCTCTAAAAAACGGACAAAAACGTTACCTAAAGATGTTGAAGTTGATTGGTTTGACGATTATTTAAAAGAACAAAATAAGGAGAAATAAAGATGGAAAAATACCCGTTTAGTAAAAATCAAGATATTGTTGATGATATTATTGAGTCATTGTATGAAGATCCGTTTTTAAAACGTTTCTTTTTAGAGCATGATCTTTCCCATGATGTCATTGAAAACCATCTTAATCTGTTTATGACATATAATAAAGAACGCCCGTTATGTGAAGATTGCTTGGGTCTTGAAGAATGCAAACAAGATACATTAGGGTATCAACCAGTCCTTGAATATATCAACGGACAGGTACGGTTATCTTACCAACCGTGTAATTTTTTGCGGCATCACGATCTGCAAAAAGCAGTGTCTGATCGTGTTCAATCGATGTATATGCCTGCGATGATTTCAAAAGCTTCTTTAGATGATTTTCATCTAAATACGGATGCAAGAAAATCACTATATAAACGCGTGATGTCGATTATGAACCAAGTTAAGTTAAATGAATCTACAAAGGGATTATATTTAACAGGGCGCTATCAAATTGGAAAGACATATACGTTAGGCGCGATGGCTAATTATTTTGCAAAAATACAAAAGACCGTTATTATTGGCTATTTTCCTGATATGGTGCGTGAAATTAAATCATCAATCCAAACGGGTAATCTTGAGACAATGATTAATAAACTTAAGCATGTGGATGTGTTAATGCTTGATGATATTGGGGGAGAATCTCCTTCTCAATGGGTTCGTGATGAGGTTTTAGGACCAATTTTACAGCACCGATTACTGGATGAAAAACTCACGTTTTTCTCTTCAAATATTCCACTTAAAGAACTAGATAAATACATGACTGAAAATGATCAACGCGCTGATCGTATTAAAGCGTTTAGAATTATTGAACGTATTCGTGCGTTAGCTGATGAGATTATCATGTAAAAGCACTTCGGTGCTTTTTTTATTTGATGAATACAGAGTGATAATATTTGACAAAGTACGCTTTATTCATTATGATATATGTAATAACAGTGATAAGGATACGGTTATTTCTGCCCTCAGCGAGACAGGTTTGGTGAAAGCTGTCATAGAAGATAACTACTCCCTTTGAGTTGACCTCGAAAGAGCGTCCGCGCCAAGCGTTAATGGGTTGAGAGCTGGCTATGCCAGAACAAAGGTGGTACCGCGGAGTGATTCGTCCTTAAATTAAGGACGTTTTTTTATTTTTTAGGAGGTAACGTATGTTAAAAAAACCTGTGACAATTAAAGATTTACAAGCACATATTAAACGTGTTGATTTTCATCCAGATAAAAAACACGAAGTTGTGCTGAAGCTTTTTGAAGAAGTCGGTGAGTTGAGTGTTGAGATGCGACGGGTGCATCAAACAGAATTGACCGATTCGCTCAAACAAAATATTAAATATGAGTTGTATGATGTATTGCATTATGTTACACATATTGCGAATATTTATGGTGTTGACTTAGAAGAAGCTATTATTGAAAAAGATGAGATTAATGCGAAAAAGTATAATGATCGTGGAGGCGATAAAAATGATTGAACTA
>SKIY01000030.1 GCA_007116205.1 Candidatus Izemoplasma sp.
AACCTCTAATCGCTGCGGCAATTTTTTTAGCCACATCAATATCTTTTGTCTCTAAGTCAATATTATAAGCAATCAAAGGCATCCGGGCACCAACACCTGTAACACCCGCTGTAGGATGTATTTCAGCTTCTCCGAAATCAGGCTTCCACGCTGCTTCTTTAATTTTTTCTTTCATCCCTTCAAACTGTCCTTTACGGATGTTAGGCAGTTTCTTACGCTTCGTCTCTTGCGCAGCTTCAGCATACAAAAACACTGGTATTTTCAATGTATCTGCAATCATTGCTCCCATTTTATTTGCAATTTCAACACAGCGTTCCATAGTGATGTTCGCTATTGGAATAAATGGGACAACGTCGGTCGCACCCATTCTTGGATGTTCACCAGCTTGGGCATTCATGTCGATGAGTTCAGTGACCTTATCCATAAACTTAATAAGCGGATCTAACATCGCCTCAGGATCTCCTAACAAAGTAACCACCGTACGGTTATAGTCTTTATCTGGTTCATAACTAACAAGTTTAAACCCCGCTTGGTTTTTTAACGGTGCTACTATTTCTTCAATTTTTTCTAAATCTCTTCCCTCAGAAAAATTTGGTACGCATTGAACAATTGGTTTCATTTTAGTATCCTCCCTTTTTATAATGTTTATCTACAAGCGCTTTTAGCGCCTCTTTATTACTAATAAATGGTAGTGTAATATGACCTTCTTTGTTTTTATTGAACGTAGCACTCGTCTCAATAGCATGATCATTTTGAGCCCATGCACGCCTCGAAACACCACCCATAACGTCCCACATCATCGCACGCTTCAATATTTCATCAGTTTCATATGAACCATCTAAAATCATGCCATAACCACCATTAACAGCTTTAGATATCCCTACGCCTCCACCATTATGCAATGCCACAAGACTCATTCCTCTCGCTGCATTTCCTGCAAAAACATGCGTAGCCATCTCACTCATCATATTCGAGCCATCTTTAATATTTGATGTTTCTCTAAAAGGCGAATCCGTCCCACCGGTATCGTGATGGTCTCTACCAAGCATAATCGGTCCAACTTCTTTATTACGAACCATTTCATTGAACTTTAACGCAATCTCCGTACGTCCCCAAGCATCCTGATATAATATCCGTGCTTTCGTTCCAACGACGAGTTTATTCTTTTTAGCGTCCTTGATCCAGTTATAATTATCCCGATCTTGAAACCGTCGATTGGGATTAATCGCCTGCATTGCTGCTTGATCAGTTTTATCTAAGTCGCTATCTTTACCTGATAGACACACCCATCGAAATGGACCGTATCCATAATCAAATAAAACAGGACCCATAATATCTTCCACATAACTTGGCCATATAAAACCGTCCAAATCATTTTCACCATTCTTACAAATTTCTTCCACACCAGCATCGTATATAGCTTTCATAAAACTATTGCCATAATCAAAGAAATACGTTCCACGTTCATTTAAAGTAGCAACCATTTCATAATGTTTTTTTAAGCCTTCATCAACATAACGGTTAAATGCCTCTTGGTCTTCGTTTAATAACTTTGTTCGAGCTTCAAAGCTTAATCCTTGTGGTGTATATCCACCATCATAAACATTGTGACAACTCGTTTGATCACTCAATAAATCTATTTTGATATGATGCGCAATTGCATATGCTAATAAGTCGACAATATTCCCATGAAATGCTAAACTTGCTGCTTTACCAGCCTCTTTAAGTTTAACAGCCCGTTCAAATGCCTGTTTAGGACTATCTAATATCTCATCGACCCATCCTTGTTCATATCTGGTATCAATGCGTGAACGATCAACCTCAGCAATCAAACCAACACCACCAGCAATCTTCGTGGCTTTACCTTGTGCACCACTCATACCACCTAGTCCACTAGAAACAAACAAAACCCCTTGTAAATCTTTATCTTGCGCAATACCTAACTTACTTCTTCCTGCATTTAAAAGCGTTGAGTACGTCCCGTGAACAATTCCTTGTGGTCCAATATACATCCAACCACCCGCAGTCATTTGTCCATAATTCGCAACGCCTAAGCTTGCGGCACGATTGAAATGATGAGGATTATTGTATATCCCTATCATCAGTCCATTCGTCAACATAACTCTCGGGGCATGCTTAAAAGACTTAAAAATTCCAAGCGGATGTCCAGACATAATGACCAACGTTTCATCCTCTTTTAAATATTCTAAATACTTCATGACGAGTTGATATTGCATCCAGTTTTGAAACACTTGTCCTGTTTCTCCATAGGTCACAAGTTCATATGGGTATAAAGCAATATCAAAATCAAGATTATTATTAATCATAACTTGAAAGGCTTTCCCTGCTAAAGTATCGCCTTTATAAGTATCGATGTCCATCCCGCGTATATTTCCTTCTGGGCGAAAACGATACCCGTAAATTCTACCGTGTTCCATCAGTTCCATCATAAACTCTTCCGCAAGCACTTCATGCCATTTTTTGGGAATATAACGTAAAGCATTTTGAAGGGCTAACACCGTGTCTTCCTTAGAAAGCTGCATCGCACGTTTTGGTGCGCGACGAATCCCCTTAATAAAAGGTTTAACTTTCGGTAGTTGTGGAAAAATATCTTCTAAAGTAAAACGCTGATACGTATCAATAAAACGCTCATTCATACAAAAAACCTCCTATATCTTACGCGCTGCAATCATATTTGAAACACTACGCATATACGGTTGCATAACACAATCTTGTCCTATATGAGGCACTTCACTCCGCACACAATCATAAATACTTCTTAACTTTTCACTCATACCATCAAGGCCGCGGAAATCTAAAGCTTGTGCTACTGTAAATAACTCTAAAGCCAACACCTCTTGAACGTGGCCAATAATTTTACTTGCCTTGCGTGCAGCAATAGTTCCCATCGATACGTGGTCTTCTTGATTCGCACTTGAAGGAATAGAATCCACACTCGCCGGGTGTGCTAACACTTTATTTTCACTAACTAATGACGCTGCAGCATACTGAACAATCATAAACCCTGAATTTAAGCCTTTTTTCTCAACTAAAAACGCTGGTAATCCTTCACTAAGTTGTGGATTAACAAGTCGTTCCAAACGCCGTTCAGAAATATTTGCAATTTCGCTCATGGCAATCGCTAAATAATCCATAACCAAAGCAACCGGTTGTCCATGAAAATTTCCAGCACTGATCGCATCACCATTATCAAAAATTAAAGGATTGTCTGTCACAGCATTCATTTCTTTTTCAACAATATCTCTAACAAAATACAACGTATCTAGCGTCGCACCATGTACTTGCGGAACACAACGAATAGAGTATGCATCTTGAACACGAACCGTTCCTTGCTTGGTAATATTTTTACTCCCTTCTAACAAACTTCTAATACGGTTAGCCACAACGATTTGACCACTCTGTTGTCGAACGTCTTGAACACGTGCGTCAAAGGCATCAATAATACCTTCTAAAGCTTCCATCACGAGCGCAACATTTTTATTCGCAACATCCATTAAATAAAACGCATCATAAACACTAAGTGCCGCAACTGCAGTCATCGCTTGGGTACCATTAATAAGCGCTAAACCTTCTTTGGCATGTAATGCATCAATAGGCTCAACACCAGCTTTTTCCAAAGCATCAAGCGTCTCCATGCGTTCCCCTTGATAAAACACTTCTCCCTTTCCAATTAAAGGCAGCGCCATATGTGCAAGCGGTACTAAATCCCCACTCGCACCGAGTGACCCTTGTTCATAAACCACAGGAATAATATCATTGTTTAAATACTCAATCATTTTCTCAACCGTCTCTAAGCGAATACCACTGTTTCCTTGTATTAACGATTTAATACGTAACGTCAGCATCCCACGGACAACAGCTTCTGAGAACACATCTCCCAATCCACAAGCGTGACTCATCAATAGATTCAACTGCAGTTTGTCAATATCAGTCTCTGAAATACGATGATCAGACAGTTTACCAAACCCCGTATTTATTCCATAAACAACGCGTTTTTCATCTATAATCCCTTCAACAATACGTCGTGATGCACGCACGCATGTTTTCGTTTCTTCTGATAAAAATACTTTTTCTTTTTCACGAACAATCTTCGCGTAAAGATCTAAAGTTAATCGTTCTTTTCCTAACTCAATCATAGAACCTCCTAATGAACTTGACATCGCTATAATCATACCATAAATACGATAAAAATAAAAGCGTTTACAAACCGATTAAAAACCTTTATAAAGCCTTATATTTAAAACAATTCCATGCTATAATTTAAGAAAATATAGACAACGGAGGACCCTATGGCATATAACTGGATTGATCCTAAAGCACATTCGATAAACGCAATTTTATTAATGGATAAATGGATGCTAGAACACCTTCTAGGCATCAAAAACCAAGACGGCTTGTATAGCGATGAGGATTACCGATATCATCTTGCGATTGTTATCAGTCAAAATCCTCATATAGAGTGGTACATTTTACATAAGTGTGAGGATGCATTACCAATCATTAAAACACTTAAAACCATCGTTCCAAAATATCTCAATGCCGCAATGATTGAAGAAAGTTATCTAACTTTTCTCAAAACAATAGAAACATACCTAGTCTATGTCTATCCAAAAATTATGGCTAACCTTGATTATATAAAAAAATGGAATCCTAATAAGTTATTAGAACTCACTAACTTTACAGATAAAACAGTGTTAGATATTGGAAGTGGTACTGGTCGCTTAGCCTTTGCAGTAGCTCAAAAAGCTAAACATATCTACGCCGTCGAACCTGTCGATGCTTTAAGAACGTACATGCGAAAATACGCAGCCGATAACGGCATCAACAATATTACCATAGTTGATGGAACCATTGAACAGATTCCCTACCCAGACAATACATTTGATATCGTTATGTCAGCGCATGTGATGGGTGATGATTACAAAAAAGAATATCAGGAAATGACTCGAGTATTAAAAAGACCTGGGATTTTAATCGATTGTCCCGGTGAAGATGGTCTAGAGCGCTCTTACCACGAACAAAATCTCGAAAAACTGGGATTTACCATGCACACCTATAAAGACTCAAGCGGCATTACCGTTCCCCGAGCCATAAAGTATATAACCAAATAAAAAAAGAAGTCCAAGACTTCTTTACAATTTTATATGGCAGGGGTGACAGGATTCGAACCCGTACTAACGGTTTTGGAGACCGCTGTGCTACCATTGACACCACACCCCTAGTTGGTGGAGGGGGACGGATTCGAACCGCCGAACCCTGAGGGAGCAGATTTACAGTCTGCCGCGTTTAGCCACTTCGCTACCCCTCCAACAATATACGCTTATTTAGCGCTATCATATTATATCAAAGGCATCCTAATAAATCAAGATTAATTCATGATACTTTCTATAGGCAAATCAATTGACAAATACACATTAGAAATCTATACTAATGAAGCCAAGAAAGAAGGTGTACCGTGGATACTATTACAACTTTAGAAGACTTTGAAAGTAATTTAATCAAACACGATATAATGCTCGTTATCGCTAAAACGCATAGCTGTGCTACATGCCAGATCATTAACGCACATTTATTAAGAACGATTCCAATGCTTGATAAAATACCACATTATCAACTCTTTGTGGATGATGTCGAAGCATTTAGAGGCAAATACGTGGTCTTTAGTGTACCGACTGTTTTAATCTTCGCAAAAGAAAAAGAAATATTAAGAGAATCACGTTTTATTGATACGCATAAGATTAACCGATTATTAGAAAACTACTTACAATAGCTTTATCTAAAAAATAAACTGCACCTTCTCTATTGAACTAAGTACCCTCAATAGAAAAGATGCAGTTTTAATATGCTAAAAATTGCTATACTATTTCTCAATCCTTAAAAACTTTTCACTATACACTAAGACATATCTTTTAGATGAAACAAGACATATGCATGCAATCCGCTTGAACTGCGAATCTCAACATATATACCTTCTGGTTCACGATAATACGCAAATGTAAGTTTCGTATTATACAACGCTTCTTGCCGGTAATGTACCTTGATGTGTTTGATAGCGGCTTCATTAACCAAGTCTTTTTCTAAAAAGTCATGGGCTAATGCTACGTACTGCGCGTTGTTCATATGATTATTGATGTCAATATATGCTTCAAAAACTTTCGTTTCAACCACGTAAAGTTTATGCTCTTTACGGGGTTTATACTTGCTAATTGATAAAGATGTAGCTTCCCTACGAGCATCCGTAAACATATTCAGTAATGTTTCAGAAGGTTGCACTAACTTTTTAGTGACTGTATCAATTAAAACAAATTTACCGCGTCCATGCAAATAAACAGTGTTTTCATTATCTCTAATTTGATATTTACGATACCCAAAATACTTTTTAAAACTGTATGGCAACGTTCCTACAATAATATCACTACGTGCTTTTGGTAACGCAAAAATATCAAACTCATAATCCGTTAATACCCACGCTAGATTTCGTGCCTGATGATATGCCGCACTAGCGCCATAACTATTCGCATTCAACTCCATAATATCACTCATTAAAAAAGCAATATTCCGCGTTGATAAATGGTTATTGCGGTGGCACAAAAAGTTTTCTACAGCGTACGTCTTTTCAAACATTGAACCACACCTTATAATAAAGACTTTCTTTTAAATAGTTGCACAGCACCAAACAACAGTAAACCAATAGTGATAGTTCCAATCACTGTTGTAATAAGGAATGTTGTATAACTAATTTGTTCTAACAATAACAAGTTAGGGTATTGTAATAACTGATTTGGGAGATACTTTAAAATACCTTGATCAAACATGTTTAAAATCGTAAACAGAATAAAGACGCCAAACGTCAAAGCTGCCGGTGCTAAATAGGATTTAAACAGCATCGAAAACAAAAGGGCGATATGTCCAATAATGAGTAAGAAAACATAAAAACCTAACATCGCAACTATAAACCTTCCGACATGAAAGACCTCAAATAATAAGTAACTATAGGTCATGAAAATGGCTATTGATACTGCTAAGCCAATAAATATCAGCGTGATATACCAAATGCTTTTAGACAAAACATAATGTTTCCGGCTTAATGGTTTACTAAAAATTAATGGTAAATGGTCTTTTGTGGTATCTCTTGTAAAGAATGCTACACTTAAAAATAAAACGACCATCAGATATATTTGCGTGAAATTGTTAAAAAATTCGCCATATGCATCATAAACCGTTGGTTCTGTAATCGGTATACAAAATTCATCCATATCAAAAGCGCTTTGTAAGATATCATTTAAAAAATACGCTGTTAAAACACTTAACATAGCTAAGAAAATCCCTAAAACAATAATAATGATAAATTTGCTCGTCTTCCATAAATACGTAAAATCATATTTAAACAGTGTTTTCATGAAGCACCTCCACAAAAACATCTTCTAATGATTTTTCCTGTTTACGCAATGTAACAATATCAATATTCGCCTCGAGAAGTTGTTTTATGACCTCACGGATCGTTTCTTTACTTTTAATGGTAAACGAGACACCCAAAGGTTTTTTCTGAAGATTAGAGATCATATCCATTGTTTTCATTTTATTATACAAACTCTCTGGTGATACCGAACTTTCAAGTAAATACTCAAGTGACTGTTGTGCCTGTATAATATTATCGACACGATCTTCTAATATAATTTTTCCATTCTCAATTAATCCGATGCGATCACATACTTTTTGTGCATCTTCTAATATATGCGTTGAATAAAAGACTGTCATTGATTGCTTAAGGTTTTTAATAATTTCTAAAACATCTCTACGCCCTAACGGGTCTAAAGCACTAGTCGGTTCATCCATGATGAGCAATTTTGGTTTATTAAGCAATGCTTGTGCAATTGCTAGACGTTGTTTCATACCACGTGAAAAACTACTAATTTTTTGAGTTGTATCGGCTAGTTGTACCGAGGCAAACGCTTCGTCTATTGTTTGTGATCGTTGTGATTTTGGTAACCCATAACTATCGTAAGCAAACATTAAAAATTCCCGCGCTGTCAAATAACGCGGAAATGAAGGTACGTCTGGTACATACCCAATATATTTTTTATATTCAATCGATTCTGAATTTATTTGTTTATCTTCAAAAAACAGTTTTCCGCTGTCGTATTTTAAAAACGATAAAACCGCATTAATCGTTGTTGTTTTTCCAGCACCATTTCTTCCAATAAATCCATACACTTCATTTTTATCTATTGCAATAGAAACATTATCCAATGCTTTAAAGTCACCATAATATTTAGTTAGATTTTCAATGCGCAAAATACTCATTGTTCTCTCCCTGCAAGTAAATAAATAACCCAACCAACACTTAGCAAAATAACAAAAACTGTCCACCACGTTTTATTCATTAATATAACTTTACGATCCGCTTTATGAATATCAATAATAACATAAACTTGAATCGCAACATTAATTAAAATAAAAGGAATAATATACGGTAATATCTCTAAAAAAGCTTCCATTTAATCCTCCACCTCAGATGTTAATGCATAGCGTTTTGAGTGTGTTTGCAATGCACTAATTAAATATAAAACCCCAGTAATCGTGTTAAATGTTAAGCTGATGCCTCCCCAAATCGCTTGATAAAGATAAACATACTTCGCTTGAGATTCTGTAAATTGTCCCTTCATCATGCGACGAAACACAAACACGTTAACTGTAAACATAATTCCCAATAAAATAGCAATCGCCATAAAAATCGTAACTAAAACAGTGGCGGTTTGTAAAAATATGTCAACGTCTTGAGCTAACCAGCCACTCTCTAATAAATCTTCTTTAGGAATTGCAGAAACAATGTTAGCAATAATTGTTGCAGCGATAAATACTAATAAAGCTAGCCCTTCAACAACCAACCCGACAATGGTTAACATTCTTGGGGCATCTTCCATATGATGCATCTTATCCATTGATATCACTCCGTTTACTCTTCTTAATATTCAAGGTTTAATTGCCTTAATTATAACTTTTTATGTGTCCCATCACAATAGGGTGCGTTAGATGTTTGTTTACATCCACATAAAAATACTTTTTTTGTTTCGTGTGCCGTAAATACTTTCGGTTTTATTTCCGTTGATTGGTGCGATCCATCACAATAGGGTTGCGCATCACTACGACCGCATTGACACCATGCATATGTCTTTCCTGCTTCGACTTCAACACTATAAGGACCTTTTTGAGCAATGACTGGTTTATCCATAATTGAATCCCTCCTATATTAGCTATTATAGCATTCTAAAACCGTCTTAGATATTTTTTTTAGAAAATATATATTAATTCTTACATCTTAGTATAATAGAGATGAAAGGATGATAGCATGAACTTTAAAATTTTATATGATAAAGCGCTCACCGTCGCAAAAGAACGAACATTAAGTCCTACAGCAGTAGCTGGTAGTGTCGGCGCTGCAATCCTCACTGACAAAAATAATCTATACACTGGTGTTTGCATAGATACCGCTTGTAGTATGGGTTTTTGTGCAGAACACGCAGCTGCAGCTGCAATGATTACTGCTGGTGAACATCAGATAATAAAAATGATTGCTGTACGTTATGATGGAACGATTGTATCCCCGTGTGGTAGATGTCGCGAGTTTATTTCACAACTGCACATAAACAATATGTTGTGTGAGGTAAAAATATCTGAAACAACCGTGAAAAAGCTTTCAGAACTACTCCCAAATGACTGGAAATCCTAACGGATATATTCGTTGTCATCTCATCTCGCAAATGTTACTATATAAATACTAATTACGCATATTTAGGAGGACTTTATGAAAAAATATTGGTGGCAAGACGCTATAATTTATCAAGTCTATTTAAGAAGCTTCCAAGATACCAATCAAGATGGTATTGGAGATATAAATGGTGTTATTCAACATTTGGATTACCTCAAAAATTTGGGAGTAAACACATTGTGGATATCTCCACATTACGATTCACCTATGGATGATAACGGCTATGATGTTCGTGACTTCTTTAAAGTAAGTGAGGATTATGGTACGATTGATGACTTTAAAGCTTTACTTGATGAAGCCCACAAAAAAGACATGAAAGTCATTACCGATTTGGTACTAAATCATACCTCTGACGAACACCCTTGGTTTCAAGCCGCAAAAGATCCGAATCACCCTGAACACGAACATTATCATGATTATTATATTTGGCAACCACCCAAGTTTGACAAAAAAGGTAATCGCCAACACCCAACACAATGGGTATCATGGTTCGGTGGTCCTGTCTGGGAATATAACCCTCCAACGAAATCCTATTATTTACATATATTCAGTAAAAAAATGCCTGATTTAAACTGGCGCAATAAAGCCATGCGCGAATCTTTAAAACAAGTGATTAAATGGTGGATTGATTTAGGGGTTGATGGCTTCCGTGTAGACGCATCGAATCATCTAGAAAAAAACTGGGACTTCCCTGATGCCAAACCAGGTTATGAGCATTTTTCAAGTCTTCCAAAACACCATGACTACTTAGAAGAACTTGGAAAAGAATTGTTTAAACCTAATAATTTGCTTATTATTGGAGAAGCTGGAGGCGCTACACGTAAGGAAGCAATTCAGTATGCAGGCTTTGATTCAAATGAGTTTAATATGCTTATTCAATTTGAACACTGTTGGGCAGATACAGATGAGACGAATACATTAACCCCTGGTAAATGGGCCAAAGGTTCGATTGATCTTCCGAAAATAAAAAACTCTTTTGCTTATTGGATTGATGTTTTTAAAGGTAAAGGCTGGAATACCATATACTGGGCAAATCACGATCAACCACGCATCGTATCACACTATGGTGATGATAAAAAATATCATGAAAGAAGTGCAAAAATGCTCGCTTTTTCACTTTATCTGTTACCAGGTACTCCAATTATCTATTATGGAGAAGAAATCGGTATGACCAATGTCGATTATCAAAACCTCGGTGATTTTAGAGATGTTGAGGTCTTCACAGAATACGATAATTTCATGAGTTATGGTGCTTCACACGAAGTTGCAATGCAAGCGCTAAGAGATCGTTCAAGAGATAACGCACGTTCACCAATGCAATGGAACGACACAGCGTATGCTGGGTTTAGTAAGGTTACGCCTTGGATAAACGTTAATGGTAATTATCAAAATATTAACGTTAAAAAGCAACTCAATAAAGAAGATTCAATTTACCAAACCTATCGTGCGCTATTACAGTTGCGTAAGCAAGAAAATTTACCGTATGCAGATGTAAATTTTTATGACTTAGATCATCCTCAAACCTTTAATTATGAAGTAAAAGGACAAAAACATAACTATTTAGTCCTTTGTAATTTTAAATCGACAGAAATTAAAATGAACAAACTACCGTCTTTGAATGAATATACACTTTTTATGGCGAATGTAGATGTGAATGATGTTTTAAGCACAACGTATTCGCCCTTTGAAGCACGTATTTATAGAAAGCCTATAAAAGCATAATGTATTTTAGTATTTCCTTAGTGCAAATCAGAATTATGACACCATATTTAATGTATATATGCTATAATATATATTAACTTTTTATTGCTTTGCAATAGATTGATACATTTAGGAGGAATTATATGATTTCGAGAAAAAAAATACTTGTATTTGCATTAATTTTTTTAAGTCTTTTTGTAGCAGCATGCTCACGTAAAGATGACAGTGATGATGGCGCAATGCTTCATGTGCATTATTATCGCTTTGATGAGAGTTATGATGATTGGTCATTATGGTTATGGCCTCATGAACCAGATGCTTTAGAAGGTGGACAATTCTTCTTTGAAGACGAAGATGATTATGGTGTTGTCTTCAGCATGCCTATCAAAGGTAGCCCTTTTGAGCAATCAACCACTATCGGTATTATCGTTCGTGGCGTGGATGACTGGAGTAAAGATGTTGATCCAGATCGATATATAGATATGACTCGGACAGATGAAGATGGTAATGTTCATGTTTATCTTGTTGAAAATACCTATGAGATTTTTTATGGAATTGATGAAGTTGATTTATCTGATCAAGTTTCATTTGCACAGTTTGTTGACGAATACACTATTCAGTTTCGTCTAACTTCAGCCGTTACAGCTTCTGATGTTACAATCTATAAGAATGATCAGCCTGTCTCTACTGAATCGTTTACTATGAATACGGTAAATGGAAGTATTAAGATTACAGAAACTTTAGATTTAACTCAAACCTATCATATCGAAGTTGATTTTGGAGATGGTACTTCAGATAGAAGACTCATACGCTTTGATGGATTCTATGATAGCGATGCTTTCCATGATGCTTTTTATTTTGATGGTGAGCTTGGTGTTATTTATGGTACAAATGAAACGACTTTCAGGCTTTGGGCTCCAATCAGTGATTCTGTTACCTTAAATCTATACACTAAAGGGCACCTTGCAAATCAAACTGATTATCAAGGGAACACTGGTGTTGATGACCCTTACGAAACTATCGGTATGACTGCGATGGATAAAGGTGTCTTTGAGACAACTGTTTCAGGGGATTTAGATGGTGTTTATTATACATTCACCGTAACAAACGATGGTGTAGGTCATGAAATTGTTGACCCATATGCTTATTCGGCTGGTGTTAACGGACAGCGTGGTATGGTTGTTGATTTTAGTGAAACCAATCCTAATGGTTGGGAGTATGGTGTCCGTCCAAATACAATGGAACATTATACTGATGCCATTATTTATGAACTTCATGTTCGTGATTTTACATCGCATGAATCATGGAACGGTACTGATGCATGGCGTGGAAAATTCCTTGGTCTTACCGAACGTGGTACTACGTATAAAGGTGTTAAAACTGGTTTAGACCATATACTTGAACTTGGTGTTACTCACGTTCAGTTTATTCCGATTTTTGACCATGGTATTATCGATGAAACCCGTCTTAAAGATGAAAGTTATCACGGTATCCATGATGGTATCTTCAATTGGGGATATATGCCGGAACACTTTAATGTTGTTGAAGGTAGTTACTCAACAGATCCATATAATGGTCATGTACGTATTAACGAATTAAAACAAATGGTCCAAAAATTCCATGAGAATGACCTCCGTGTCATTATGGATGTTGTCTACAATCATACAGGTAAATCCGCAGATTCAAACTTTGATCGTATTTTACCAGGGTATTACTTCCGTATGAACGAAGATGGTTCGTTCTCTAATGGTAGTGGAACTGGTAATGAAACTGCGTCAGAGCGTTCAATGGTTCGCAAGTTCTTTGTTGATTCTTTAGTTTTTTGGACAGAAGAATACAATATTGATGGTTACCGTTTCGACTTAATGAAACTGCATGATATTGAGACTATGAATCAAATTGCGGATGCATTACATGCAATTGATCCGACAATCATAATATTCGGTGAACCTTGGACAGGGGGCGCAACACCGCTTTCTGATTCAGATGCTGCTTTCAATCAAAATCTTGATCAGATGCCTGGTATTGGTGTCTTTAATGATGACACACGTGACGCAATAAAAGGTAGTGTATTCAACTATCGTGGTACTGGCTTTGTGCAAGGTGCTCGTAACCAAGATCCCTCAATCATGCTGGGAATTACTGGTGGAACCGCGCAAGACAATTTACCAATCGCATTCCTGCCTAAAGGCGCATGGGCAATGGAGCCAACACAAACGATTAATTATGTTACTGCTCATGATAACAACACCCTCCACGATAAACTGAAACTTAGTGCACTAGATAGTGATTGGGAAGAAATTGTAAGAATGCAAAGACAAGCAAATGCCATAATATTAACTTCTCAAGGTGTTTCCTTCTTACATGCAGGTGTAGAAATTATGAGAAGCAAACCATGTGTAGAGCCTGATTTTGGGGAATATACATGTGATCCTGATGGCTTATACGATCACAACTCATATCGATCACCAGATGAAGTAAATCAAATAGATTGGCAATGGAAAGTCGATAACTATGATACATTCGAATACTATCGTATGCTTATCGAACTTCGAAAAACAAAAGATATCTTCCGACTGCCAACAGCTGAAGCGATATCACAACAATTACAACTTATTCCTAACAGCGAGAATGGTTTTGTTTCATTCTTATTACATGATAACGATGACTTATGGAAAACTACTTACATAATGCACAATAGTGGCCGCGAAGCACGTCAAATTACTTTACTAGATGGTTCATGGAATCTTATTGGAACCACAGATGCTTTCGGTGAACCAACAACAATTACTATTGGTAATCAATCCTTTGACAGTTTTACTATTTTAGATACTTATCAAGGTGGCACTACGATTACACTGCAGCCAAACGATACATTAATTTTCTACAGCGAAACAACCCAGCGTTGGACAGAGGATTAACATAAAAAAAGCGTTGCTATCTCTAAACTGAGATGCAACGCTTTTAGTTTTATGGTCTTGTTAAATCTACTTCAATATCAGTATCAATTTCCAAAATTATGGTCGATAAAGGTGGCATCACAAAAACTCCGTTATCCTCATCAAACGCAACGCTGTTATAAATTGTTGTAAATGCGTCGAGATTGTGACCAAATGTATTCTCTCCAAGCGCAAGATTATGAATAACTAAATACGTAGTTCTATTATACGTTCGTGTGTACGCTAATAGCGTATTAATAACACTCGGTACAGATGCGATATCTCCACTCGATAATACTTCGTGATTTCTTTTTAATGCAAGTAATTCAATATAGAGATTTAACATTGAGTTTGGATCATCAAGCTGTTCATCGACGCCATCAAGCATTAAATTATGACTATCCCATTCATAAACATGATCAAAATGTCCTGTCGCAGGATCGCCTTCAGTATTATAAGTATTATCAACGCCCCATTTAAAAGGCTGTCGAATATTAGGATCTGGTTTATCACCGGTCATTCCGAGCTCTTCACCATAATAAATCCAAGAAATTCCAGGAAGTGTCATTAAGAAGTGCGCCGCAAGTCTAGCTCTGTCCTCATTTTCATTA